>JBEAXM010000177.1:0-6131 GCA_041159805.1 Bacteroidota bacterium | reverse complement strand
GTATATTCCTCCGTCTTTGTACAACGACTCTCCTGTCTCTTCCATATGTATGGCTCCTTTGCCTGCAGTGAACAGCATGAAATCCCCTTTGGAAATCTGGAAATCATAATTCAAGCTGTCGCGATGATGGCCACTGCCTTCCAGGAAATAGGTGGTAGGTGCTATTCCCGCATGCGGATGGGCTTCCACCTTGAGTGGCTTGTCGTTCGGATTCACCTTTACAGGACCGAACTCATCAAAAAACACAAAGGGGGAAACATAGTCGTTATGGTCTCCTGCGAAAGCACGCAACACGGGGAGTGTACCAACCATTGATTTATTGGCATTCAGCAAACGATACACCCGACGGGCGTTTTTCGAGTTTTCCATACCCGAGGCCGATTTAATTATCTCGGGAACGGCAACGGTTGCTCCAATGATTGCGGAACCTTTTATGAATCTACGTCTGTCCATGTCATATCAATTAGGATGTGTTAAAACAAGCAACCCTTGGTAAAGTTTATTCAAGACATCTGCGTGGGGATATCGAAGAAAAAACAGGTTCCTTTACCCGAGGATGACTCAACCTGTAATTCGATGTTTTCCGCTTCAAGCAGCTTCCTCACTTTTGCCAATCCCAAACCATGGCTCTTACGCCCAAAACGGTCTTTCCGATTGGATATTTGGAAGCCCCGGCTTAATGACTTCAATCGCTCCTCATCCATTCCCTGTCCATTGTCAATAATGGCAATGCGTATCGTGTCGTTTTTTGGTGATGCAGCGATGCGTATCAGCAAGTCCTCATTGCTGTTGTGTCGGTATGCATTTTCCAGCAGGTTCATCAGTACGATCTGCAATACTGGTTTTTTGAATTGGATTTTATCTGCACTCACATCCAATTCATATCTGGCGTTTAACGGCTCCAGGGCCAAAGCGGCCACCTCCTTCAAGAACATATCCAACTCAATGGGCTCTGCATTGCTGTTGGAATGTTCGCCCAACTGGTAGTAATCCAAAACGGAACCGATCATATCCTGAAGCTTTATGCCGGTGTTTCGAATCATATCAACAGACTCCCTGACTCTGTGATCCACATCTGCGGGTAATTTCTCCTTCACCAGCTCAGCCAACTGCTGCATTCCGGTCAATGGCGACTTGATGTCATGGGATAGGGTCAAAGCGAACTGGTGCAATTCCTCTGTTTTTTGCAACAATTTGTCGGAAACCGCTTGAAGCTCCTTGTTTCGAATCCGTAACTCAAGCAACCGCATTACTTGAGCAGCCAAGGCCTGTAATGTGGCCTCCTGTTCTGAGCTTAAGGGTTGTCGAGGCTTTTTGTCAATGATGCACAATGTGCCCAAAGCAAAACCTTGGGCGTCCACAAGTGGGACACCGGTATAGAACCTGACACCAAGTGAACCATTAACAGAATCCATGTGCGCGAATCTGCTGTCCTTGGTTGCGTCCGTTACGGTTAATACATGTTCGGGATCCCGTATGGCATGAGCGCAAAAAGAGGCCTCCAGAGGGGTTTCCCTTTCTTTTAATCCAATGGCTGACTTGAACCATTGGCGTTCGGTGTCAACCAGGCTGATAAGTGCGATGGGTGTTTGGCAAATCGCAGAAGCGATTCGTGTGATGTTGTCGAAATCCTCTTCTGGTAAGGTGTCAAGGATATCGTATTCCCTTAATCTTTTAATCCGACCCGATACTTGATTTTCAGGCGTTTTCCCCAGTTCTTTCATTGGATAAAATGTATGAAGTCAAGTGGTTTTTGGATTCCAAACGATGAAACGAAAATACTATTAAATATAATGAAAACAGAGCTCAAAATCAAACACATCGTATTTTTGTATGAATATCTCATAAATGCTGACCTCAGATCGATACCGAAAATTTTTTCATGATGCCGTCACATACGAGTCCTATCTCCAAGAATTCAAATCCAGAATTGAAAACCCTCGCGGTGACGGATATGATTCGTATCTGCCTCTAAATTGGCAAAGGACACAGCGGCTGCACAAGACCATACAGTTGGAGTCCTTTATGATGGATTTCTTAAAAGTATACAGGCAAAATATCCAATGGCTTTTGATAGCCGAACATTGGTGTGGCGATGTTTCCCAGTCCATACCGGTCATAGCCGCCATTGCCCAAGCTTCCAATAAACATATCGATTTTCGTATAGCATACCGCGATAGCAATGCGGAGCTCATGGACGCTCATTTGACCGATGGCAAAAGCCGGTCGATACCCATGTTGATTCAGCTAAATAACGAGTTTGTGCCCACGGGAACCTGGGGTCCAAGGCCACATGAAGCCCAGGAGCTGGTAAAGCGGCTTAAAGCCGATCCCGAAACGGCTCCAAGCTATGCGGATGAGCTCCATCGATGGTATGCAAACGACAAACAACATTGCATTCAAAGAGACCTTTTTGAGCTCCTCTCAAAGTCTTGATAGGCAAGACTCTGTTGAAATGTATGTTAAAACCTTTTCCATTGCATGCCTACATGGTCCAACCTGGCAAGGGTAATTTTGTCAGATATGGCTGAAACTGCGTTCTACGACTCCTTTTTGAAAGAAACCGCCTCCAGGATCAACGATGCGGAGCTTCATGGCCATATTGACCAGGCCCGTCGCAACTATCGTCAATCTTTCGGCGCCTCACTGAAGCAGTTCACGGATCTTGACTCCGCCCGTCGTCGAGCGGCACACATCCGCTGGAAAGCGATAAACGATCTTGAAAAATACCTGATCCAGTTCGAATCCACCTTCATCAAATCAGGTGGTAAGGTCATTTGGGCCCGCGACGCAGCGGAAGCCCGTTCGGAGATCGCCACAATCATCCAAAAAAGCGGTGCAAAATCCATAGTCAAGTCCAAGTCGCTTACCGCGGATGAAATAGGTCTTGGAAGTGCCTTGACCGATGCACAAGTTGCATGGACAGAGACCGATCTGGGGCAGTTCATACTCCAGTTGGCGAAAGAAGAACCATCACACATGGTGATGCCGGCTTTGCATAAGAGTGCGGAAGAGGTGAGGTACTTGTTCAACAAGGCAGGTATCCAATCCGACTCGGCAAGTGCAATCGAGCTGTCGTTACGCGCCGCCGATCATATCCGTGGGAAGTATTTGGCTCCTGACGTGGGAATCACCGGAGCGAACTTTTTAATAGCAGACGAGGGTGCCGTTGCCATTACCGAAAACGAAGGCAATGTGATGTTGGCGGCCTCACGGGCCAAAATCCACATTGTGTTGGTTGGCATCGACAAAATCCTTCCCTCGGTCAAGGACCTGCAAACCATGTGGCCTCTTTTGGCGACGTACGGCACCGGACAAAAAATAACATCCTACAACTCCATTATCTGGGGTCCGCGCAAAGCGGATGAAGTGGATGGTCCCGAACAAATGTATGTGGTGCTGATAGACAATGGCAGGACCGATGTCATGGCTGATGAGGTTCAGCGCGGAGTGATGTCATGCATCAGATGTGGTGCATGCCAGTACGCGGATCCTGTTTATTCCATCATAGGAGGACAAACCTATCACTCCACCCGGATGGGACCACCTGCCACGGTGGTTGAGCCCGTCATCAACGGCATGAAAAGCCATGGGTTCTTCAGCGACCTATCCACTTTGAGCGGAGCTGATACAGAACATTGTCCAGTCAATATCAACTTCAATAAGCTTTTACTCGATAACCGACGCAAAAAGGCCGAACAGGAACCAGCTTTGTCCCCGGAGCGTTTGTTTTTCACCTTGTGGCGCAACGCGATGATCAAACGCGACAGCTCCAAGTGGAAGACATTAAAACCACGACGATACTTTTTGGATGAGCTGTTCTTCAAATCCACTACCGGCCTACGCGTAATGCGGGAACCTGCTAAGGAGACGTTCAACGATCTCTGGAAAAAGAGGTTCGCCGTTTAATATTGTTTCACAAATACTGTGTAGCTCTGCTCGCCATTCGGAAATTGAATGGAAGCTTGGTAAACCCCTTCGGGCAGGTCAGAAACGTCAATGGTTGCCAATCCATTCAATCCGGCAAGCGGGATTGTTTTGATTGTTTTACCACTAACGCAATGAATGGAAACCGTGCAGGCGTCTGAACCGCTTTTAAGCTCAATATGCAAACGTTCCTTTGCCGGGTTCGGGAAGCAATTCATCCGTTGAGTTGTTAGTGGATAATCGACTCCCGACAAAAGATTTGGGTCTATGCGTACAAGCCCACCTACTTGCATACCCGCCCAAACAATACCTTGAGCATCCACATGCACACTCTGAATAACATTGTCTGGCAAGGTTGAGTTCACGGTCCCGTAGGAATCAAAAATCAAGTTGGATTTCCGGATCAGTCCAGCATCACCACTTCCTATCCATAATTCATCCGCAACATTTCGATATGCAATGCAAGAAGTGCTGTTGCTTGTAATACCCGAGGTGAGTGTGTTAAAGGTCAGGAATTGGATGCCGCCAACATAGGCGCTCACGCCGTTTGCAGGAGTGGCAAGCCATGGGGTTCCCGAGCCGTCTTGTACAATTCCCAGGCACGAGTTATCAGGGAGGTTCGAGTTGGCAAGCGTAAAATGTTGCCAGGTGCCGTTTGTGTAGATGCCCCAACCGCCATTTATGGTTCCTACATAAGTGGATGTAGCATTGCTGCAAAGAGCGCTGATGTTGATGGACATCAACGGAGTGTTGGATGTGTTGTAGGTAGTCCATGTGGAACCATCGTAAACACCCAGTCCGCCAATGGTGCCTACCCAAAGCTTTCCATTGTTGTCAACGGAAAGTGACCTGACAAAATCATCTGGCAAGTCCGAGTTGAAGGTGTTGAATATGGTCCAATTGCTTCCATCATATCGCGCCAAACCTCCTGTGAATGTTCCAACCCAAAGTATGTTGCCATCAACCACCAAGCTACGGATGGCGTTATCGGGCAGGCCGGAATTCAAGGTGTTGTATACCGTCCAACTCGTTCCGTCAAATGAAGCCAAACCGTAATCTGTTCCTATCCAAACCGTCCCATTAGTGGTGGATGTGATGCATCGCACCGAGTTCTCAGGCAAAGGGGAATTGACGGTGTTGTAAAAAGTGAAAGCGCTTTGGGCTTGGACTAACGGTCCAACCATTATCCAAATCAATAGTACAAGCGCTTTTTTGAATGGCATCACTCTTTTACCAGGCGAACGGTTCTGACGTCGGTTCCGTCACTTACTTCTACAAAATAAACACCTGCAGGGAGCGCTTGTATGTCTAGTTCGAATTCTTTCCCAACCGCAGTATCAACAAGACCTTTCATTTTATTCTTGCCGAGCATGTCAATCACCGAATAAGTGCAATTGTCATTTATAGTGCCTGAAATACTCAAAATGGTTTTATCGGAAGCCGGATTCGGAGAAACGGAAATATCAAGTCCATTAAGCGAGTCGTGCATTTTGCACGGCATTGCTACAGCAAACGATGTGGAGCCCCTGCTGCCACACGCATTCTTTGCAATGCAAGTGATATTTCCAGCAGCAGCTCCGAAATTGATGGTCGAGGCGTTGGTGTTTTGTCCAGTTGCTACCGTTGAGCCAGTGGGAGCTCCCCAAACATATTGGGTTGCTCCAAACATCGTGGTGGCATTGTAGGGAACTCCTTGCTGTCCGGCACACACGGATGAGGGACCTGTGACAATCGGTTTGGCTGGAGTTGCATAAATGGTTGCACACCGAGGAGTGCTGTTCATGCAGCCGTTGCTTGAGGTGACACATAGCTGACCTGATTTGAATCCGGGCGCAGTAGAGAAGGTGATGTTTGGTGATCCCTGGCCCGATGTAATTGTCAAGCCGGATGGGGGAGTCCAATTGTAAGAAACCGCGTAATTAACAGGGGTCACAAAAACCGCGGCATTCGGCGTTACGCAGTGACCACTCAGGTTCCCTTGGATAGGACTGGGTTGTATGGCCGTGTGTTTTGTAACGGTTTTACAACGCGGAGTCGATAAGCATTCTCCCTTTTGGGCCGTAACGCAAACTTGTCCATTGGTGAATGATGATGAAAAATTAACCATGATGGAATGCGTGCCTTGACCTGAAACAACAGAAGCACCAGAGGGTACGGTCCAATGATAGGTGTTCACATTCGGATTGTTATTCACGAAATAATTC
>JBEAXM010000164.1:0-2798 GCA_041159805.1 Bacteroidota bacterium | reverse complement strand
TTTGCGTTTCGTGAAATTTTCGCTGTCCCTTCTTTCAATACAATCCCCTCCAGAACCAGCTTGCGATCAAGTAGCGAGAACAATGATATGTTGGCTGTAGCTACTTCTACATGGATCAAAGTGTCTTGACGTTGGTCGCCAATGAAAAGTCCTTCTATCTTAACACTGTCAAAAAAAACAATCTCAACCCTGCTTACCTCCACTTTTGTGTCCCATTCCGACGAGAAAAAGGCTCCGACCTTTTTGACGATAAATGTTTGTACAGCTGGAATCTTGATTGCAAATGACAATGCAACCAGAACAAGGAGGATTACTCCCGTAGCAATTCCGACTATTTTTAGTGCTCTTTTGATTGTAACTTGTGTAAAAAAGGTTCTATTCGTTTAGATTTGCTCTTAATCCAATGAAGCAATCAGTTGATCCATTGATTTTAGGTATTGAGTCCTCTTGTGACGAGACATCGGCCTCCATTGTGCAAGGCAACAAGATTCTTGCCAATGTTATCGCCAGTCAGAGGATTCATAACTCCTTTGGAGGTGTGGTTCCTGAACTGGCATCAAGGGCTCATCAGCAACAAATTGTTCATGTTGTTAATCAGGCCCTTAACGAGGCAAAGGTACAAAAAAACGACCTTAAAGCCATCGCATTCACCAATGGTCCAGGGTTAATGGGGTCTTTATTGGTTGGGGCCTCATTTGCCAAGGCAATGGCTTATTCATTAGGCATACCAACCATACAAGTAGATCATATGCATGCACATGTCATGGCGCATTTTGGTACTCGCGACTCAAGTCATGATGATTTTCCCTCATTTCCATTTCTTTGTTTGACCGTTTCAGGTGGTCATACCCAGATTTTGGTCGTTGAAAGCCATTTTGAAATGCGAGTCATTGGCGAAACACAGGATGACGCTGCTGGTGAAGCGTTTGATAAGATTGCAAAATACATTGGCTTACCTTATCCGGGCGGTCCCTTAATTGATAAGCTATCAAAAGGCGGTGATAGCCAATTGTTTAAGTTTCCTCGACCGAGGGTTCCTGGCTATGGTTTTAGTTTTAGCGGATTAAAGACCTCTGTATTGTATTTTGTGCAAAAACAACAGGAAGTTGATTCATCTTTTCCCGGAAATAGGATGGCAGACCTTTGTGCAAGCATTCAAAAAACAATAGTGGATATATTGATGGATAAGTTGATTTTGGCTTCCAATGATACCGGAATCAAAGTCATTGCCCTTTCAGGAGGCGTGGCTGCAAATTCAGGTCTTCGAAATGCAATTGAGTCGAGATCAGATTGGAAAACATTTGTTCCTGCAATGGAGTTATGCACCGACAATGCTGCCATGGTGGCCTTGGCAGGTTACTTCAAATTCCGAGAGTCGAACTGGGGTGACCTCTATTCAACACCATATGCCCGGTTTGGAGGTGTGTGAATAACTTTTTGTTGTTTTGGGTGAATGGTTTAAAAAATTGGGTTAATTTCACTAAAAATTAGTATAATCCATAAAAATATAAGAAAATGGAAAAAAATGAGAATACTTCAGGTGGAAGCAAGGTAAATTGGATCTTGATAGTTCTGCTGGCATTGTCACTGATTATGAACTTTTATCTGTGGCAGACCAACACCATTAAAGTTGAGCAAATGGTTTATGTAACCGACAGCCTCTCCTTGGCAAAACAGGAGGTTGAACGGGAATTCGAGGATGTTCTGGAGGAACTTGGAATGTATAAAGCGGATGCCATCAAAAACGATAGCTTGTTGGCAGAAGCTGAAAAGACCATCAAACAGCATCGTGAACGGATTGAAAAGTTATTGTCGAGCGAAAAGAACTATTCCAAACTCAACAAGAAGCTTGAAGCAGAGCTTGCAGAGTTATATAAGATCAGAGATGAATATTTGGAGAAAATAAATGCCTTGACCGCTGAAAACACCAAGCTGAAGGAGGAGACAGTCAATCTGAATCAACGGATTGGTGATTTGGAGACAAACCTTAACAAAACTGTCACAACGGCTTCTGTCATCAAGGCCGAATATGTCAGAACATCTGCATTTAAGATGAATATGTTCAAGAAGCCGGTTGTTACCACCGTTGCGGACAAGGTTTACAACATGAAGGTTTGTTTTTCGGTTATGGATAACCAAATAGCGCAAGCAGGCCAGAAAGAGGTTCACTTGCGAATTGTGGAGCCAGGTGGAAAAACAATGGGCGATAGATCATCAGGGTCAGGTACATTCAAGCTGGCAGGTAGTGGTGAGGAAGTGCAGTATACCGCTAGTCAGCAAATAGACTACAACAATCAAAAACAAGACTTGTGTCTGAATTGGAGTGACTCCAAGAAGTCATTCGCTCCAGGAACCTACATCATAGAGGTTTATGTCGATGGTAATCTGAGTTCCGCCTCTTCTCATGTCTTGAAATAACATCAAAATCGATAAAAGAATGGGTCGGGTTGTTTAAACCTGGCCCATTTATTTTTTGATTCCTTTCGCAGCTATTTTACTTGAGGTGGAGTCTGAGTTTTGGGAACTGGAGGGAATGGAAGGCACATCAATTTTGACTGCATTTTTGACCTTTTCAGATAAAAGTGCATAATTAAGTACTTCAATCATCTCATCAACATAGTGAAACTTCAAACCTTTCAAATACATGGTAGGAATCTCCTCAATATCCTTGAAGTTATCGGAGCTCAAAACAATATCATTCACCCCCGCGCGTTTGGCAGCTAGTATTTTTTCCTTGATGCCTCCAACAGGTAAAACCTTTCCTCTGAGTGTTATCTCACCCGTCATAGCCAGTTTCT
>JBEAXM010000123.1:0-17936 GCA_041159805.1 Bacteroidota bacterium | reverse complement strand
GCATTCGTTACGGAGAACTGGATTCTATATGACGGAACCAAAACCACTGGGATTTACTCTTATGGCTTCAGGTTTTTCGGTTCCAAAATGGCCGTCGACTTGGGATTCATCAACAATAGCGATATATCTAAGGGTATTTTTATTGGGATACCCTACGTGGACTTTACTGTAAAATTCTAGAAATTCTCAGTAAATCTTGTGCATCTAATTGTTTTACAATATTTTAAGAAGATTGCTGGGACTCTTAGTAAAAATTGCTCTGAACTATACCTTTATAAATCAATTACCTATATATTCGTGAACCTAAAAACAATTCCCAATGAAAAAGTCTTTAATGTTGCTCAGCTTGTCCTTTTTGGGACTGGTATCCAACGAAGGTTTCTCACAAAACAACAGTAACATCAAGCTCATGCCTGATGTAGCTAGCGTTTGTAAAACCACAACCCTTTACTTATCAATTCCAGGTAACTCATTTGTTCCAACATCATACTTGTGGAGCACAGGAGCTACCACGCCTACCATTGAAATTACAACTAGCGGGACCTACACCCTTTCTGTAACAGGATTTACAGGGGGAAATAATCGTCCCAGGACTGTTGTGTTGTCAAATGCCTACAACGTAAAACCGCAACCTACAATCAACCCTTTGACGGACATCTGGGTTTGTAAGGATGAAACCGTTGTACTGGAAGCTGAAGCAGGATATGATTCCTATCAATGGAACAACGGAACTGCTGGAGAAATTTTTTCGAAAACATTCACATTGGGTGGAGGTAACACCCCCCAACTAGATACAATGACTGTGAATTATACATCCACCATTACCGGTGTATGCTCGGTGACATCCGAGTCTTTGGTCATCCGCGGTGTGCGTAAGCCAAAGGGTGTTGGACAGTTTTTCTGTGGCAGAACCGACCTGAACCTGAATGACTCCGTTCCCGCAGGATTGGTACTTGAGTACCTCTACCCTGTTCGTTATGACATGGAATTCACAGACCTGAGTGACCCAACAAATGTCATTTACTACGTGACACAGCCTGGACAATTAAAGGCACCATTGAATATCCTAGAAGCTGGCAAATCCTACACTGTTAGAACGCGTCCTTTGATTAACACTTGGACCTTCTGCTATGGTGATCCTTGCACCATCGGCATCACCTCATCAAACCGCTTGATGGGTGAATCGAACAGCATGAAAACCTATCGCGTAATGGATGTTTCCGGTCGTGTCTTGGTAGAACAAAAAGCCGAGTTCTTCAACCGTGAGTGGGTACGCAACTTCCCATCCCAGATTTTTGTAATCACTGAAACTTCAGAAAATGGTGAAGTGAACGTGACCCGCGAATTCATTCAGCTTTAAAAATAATAACGCATTAAAAAAGCCATCCAGTTTTTGGATGGCTTTTTTGTTTGCGACTGAACTTATCTCGAGACGACTACGGGTTTTGTTATCACTTGATCGCCGGAAGTCATTTTAATCAAATAGGTGCCTGCATATAAGGTTCGGATATCAACCCATGATACCGTTGAGCCGGGATGGATGTGTGAAGTTGAATGCACCCTGCCACTCAAATCCATAAGCTGGATTTGAACCTCTGACCTCAACAAACCTGGAAGCTGTACTGCAATAAATTCAGCAGAGGGATTCGGGAAAACGATGACTGCATTTTCATTGATGGTCGTTTCCATCAAATTGGTAGCGGGACTATATACGGTAACCGGTTCCGTTATACTCGTCACCTTGGAAGCGGTTCGCGTTCCATAGAAAGTCGGACCCACCACATAAGGATATGCGGAATTCCAATTGGCATCAACCGTTGCAAAATAGGCATACGTACCATTGGGATATTCGGGTGTAACGCAAAACCTACCGTTATGTATGTCGAGTATTTCGGGTGAAGCCCCACCTACATATTCATAATCCTCGCGAAAATATCCAAGCGGATAAGTCGTGCTCACATTGGGGCCAGCAAGAACGGTCTGGCCTGTAGGAGTTGTATTGCGAACTGAAATGTTCCGAAGCTGATATCCAGACTTCATGCGAACAACGCCTCCCGTACCATTTGTATTCAAATACCCATATGCACCGTAAATCGGAAATCCATCATATGCATAGCCGATCAGTGGGGAGTGCTGCGTGCTATCAATCGAGTATAAACCATCGGCATCATACAAATTGCAGATTGTGGAAATCACATTCAAATCGAGTTTGAAAGCGCTTGGATTTTGATGATGGTGGTAATTGCCCATGGCAGGATGACCTTTGGAGCAATCAAATCCGAGTCGTTCGGCGGGAATTGCATCGCGGTTCCAGCTCATAGTGGCCATTGGACCGCCAGGACAAGGTGGATTTCCAGGGCCTCCACAAAGCGAATTGGTGGAAGTGTTCCATGCGACACCATCACGATAGTCGAACAAAGCAACCCCGTTGATGAAAATACCAATGTTACCTCCGGTTGTGGCTGTTGGTGTTCCTGTATTTTGCACTGGGTTTCTGGATATTTTGAAGATGGCATTCTGGTTGGTGGCCAATGATGGATTACCATCCAGAAAAGGCCCTGTTGTGTAGGAAGGAAGCCCCTTGGTACGCACATATATCCAATTGGCAGAGTATGAAACCGACTGAACATTGGCGGAATCGTTGTCTTGAATCGCAGTTGAGTTCCCTTGCACATAATGACTGGCTTTGACACCGGTTGTATTGAACAACCATGAGGTTACTTCTGGGCCTTGAGCCATGACCACTCCAGCATAAGATACTATCAGGATGGTGAGTGTTTTTTTCATTTTAATCTAGGTGTTTTATTGTTTGTTTGCATTTGATTTTTCTTTGAATGCTTGACTTGGATATCCATTCTTGTTTCCTAAAACGAACTCCTTATCTGACAATGTGAGTAGGAATGCCATCAGATCAACCCGCGTTTCCGAAACAAATTGCGATCCATGATCAAGCATTCCTGAGTTTCCGTAATGATCCATCACCTGCCACAAAGTCATGAATCGTCCGTCGTGCATATATGGATAGGTGTATTCGAGATTTCGTAGCGTAGGCACACGAAATCGCAGCGAATCGGAGCTGTTTCCCGTTACACGCATTCGACCGAAATCGCGGAGTGTCGTATCCATAGGCAGATTATTACTCTCAAAACGATTGTTGGTAAACAACGGCTCCTGGTGACAACCAGAGCATTGTTGTTGGAAAAAACGATAACCGTTCCACTCCTTTTCTGTGAAGTGCACCTCCCCCCTCTTCATTTGATCGTATTTGGAATTTGCACTGACCAATGAAAAAACAAACTGCGAAATAGCTGAAACGATTCGTTGGTTGGTTATTTTTTCGTCGCCAAATGCATTAAGAAAAAACTTTTCATACCCTCCAGTCCGCGATAATTTAAATGGCAATGAATCGAAAGATGAACCCATTTCATCGGCGTGGTCAACAGGAAACATGATTTGCTGTTCTATATTACCGGCAAAGCCATCCCACATGAAGTCCTTTCTCCATGCGAGATTGATCAGCGGAGGAGCATTACGGGTTCCAATACGATCATCAATTCCATGACTCAATCGATGGTCGGTGTGGGCAAAGCTGTTGTATGGCGAATGACAAGAAGCACATGAAACCATATTGTTGGCGGACAGGACAGGATCAAAAAAAAGCATCCGGCCCAGCAACACGGTGTTTGAGTCAAAACTTGTTCGGTGCTCCGGCTTTGGCCAATGGCGAGGATGCTTGATATGAATCGTGTCGCTTGCACGAAATGCAAGAAATAAAACAGACATCAACAACAAGGTCCGTTTCATCATTTCAAATGGAAGGATTTAGATGCCTCATCTGCCAAATGCATTGCTTTAGCCCCAGGAGTCATAATGGCGTATTGCTTCATTGATAAAGCAGCATATGCAACACGACCCACATCAAAAAAAACAACGATATCTTTTTGATTAGTCGGTAATGTGATGACACGCTCCGCATTAAACGGACTCTGAAACCCACCGATATGGAATTCGAACTCCCTTTTCGGAGGGGGACAACTGGAACAAACACCCTCCATTTTCAAATTCACATAGCCGGTATGCCATGCCCAATACATTCCATTGGCAGGATCCAATGGACCGGTGTGCGCCCCTGTTGAACTACTCAGGCTATCCACACCCAGGTTGAATCGTATGGCATCAAAATCAAATTCATCGGGTAGATATGATAAAAAGTTAAGAGAGTTCGAATCGGCAAGACTTAGCAGCCGATACGCTTGTGGCTCCTGCCATACTGTGTCATCTCCATTGAGGTAAGTGATTTCCGATAGATAGAACCTGAGTTGACTGATACGAATGGTGTCGCTACTCAACACAAACGGACTGCCAATACTGATTTCTTGTCCGCCGGCAACGGGAACCACACGAATATGTATGTCCTTACCAAAAGATGTAAACCCCCACAATAGGAAAATTAAAAAGGGGGTGTTTCTCACGCGAATGCCGACTGAATTCAATATCAGGTATAGGACTCCAAGTGTTTATGCAAGTTTAATCTAATTATATGCTTATCCAAACAGGCCAGCTAAAAATGCTTGAAATGGCACTTTCCAATGATCCATCATAACAACACGAATCGAACAAAACACACAAGTCTTGTGTATATTTTTGAATTACAATGATTTACGGGATAGGCCGTGATTTTGCTTTACGAATTAAAATGTATTAGATTTGCATCCCCTTAGGGAGCATAGCTCAGCTGGTTCAGAGCACCTGCCTTACAAGCAGGGGGTCACAGGTTCGAACCCTGTTGCTCCCACCAACAGTCCCGCTTCTTGCGGGATTTTTTTTGCCCTTACAAGATTCATGGGGCACATCCGCCGCGGCGGACCGTTGCTCCAACCAATAGTCCCGCTTCTTGCGGGATTTTTTTTACCCTTACAAGATTCAAGGGGCACATCCGCCGCGGCAGACTGTTGCTCCCACCAATAGTCCCGCATCTTGCGGGATTTTTTTAAAAGACCATTATGTTTTCTAACTTTAACAGGCTCTATCCATTTTGTACATGAATCCCAAAATACTTTGCTCACTTATTCTTCTACAATTTGGTTTTTCGTGTGTATCCAAAGAGGACGATAAAAAACCAAAAATCATGCAAATCAATAAACTGGATTCAGATTTAAAGCCAGGGGACTCAATCGACGTGCATAATGGCGTTGTGGTTTACTTCAATGGAGGTGTATTCCATGGCGACCATTGGGTCGGCAATTACAAACTCGGACAGAAGTATCAATGTGTTGAATATGTCAAAAGATACTACTACCAACACTTGAACCACAAAATGCCGAATATGTGGGGGCATGCAGTTAATTTTTTCAATACCAATCTCCAGGATGGGGCTTTCAATGCTGATAGAGGGCTCGTGCAATACACCAATCCAAGTAAAAGCAAGCCCAGACCTGACGATCTATTGGTTTACAACCTTGGCGACGCGTATGGACATGTATCCATCATATCAAGAGTGGATGAAAATTCCATCGAAGTTGTTCAACAGAATTGGGGTAGTACACCCCGAAGCACCTTTAAGATATCGAGCACCAATGGTGTATGGAAAATAGAGAACGCCCAAATCATTGGATGGCTGCGAAAAAATTAATTTTCATAACAAAAGGATCAGAAATATTGCATCCAACATATGCCAAAATGGTAAATCACTTTATTTAACCTGTTTCACTTAAATGCCTTCGATTGGATCTCATGTAAATTCATAATACGAATATTCCAACAGAAAACGGGGGCCATAGGCATTGCCTATGAACCCCCTAAAAAAAGCATGCTGTCCGAACTACCAAAACAGTGCCAAATTTATTTAAAGCCTTTGTCAGAAACTGTCAATTGAATTATAACCACACCATTGTATAACATTAACTTCACTAGATATTATGATACTCCCAAAAGCCCATCTCCGTCTATTATTAGGAATTCTTGTGGTGTTCGCCTTTTCATTTCGCTCAAATGCACAGCCATTGAACATCGACACCCTTGCTATTCAGGATTTCGAACTCAACTCTCCTCAAATTAGTTGGGGCTACACCGTTCTATCAGTGGATAGTCCCAGCTTTTCAACCGGATTCAGTCCATCTACAGGATGTTCACCTATTAACAGTCCACTTGGCATAGGTGGATCGCGGGCATGGAACGCTACGCAAGTGTCTTCAGGTGTTACCATTCGACTATCCAATATCAATATTCCTTCAGGGACATATGACTCCATAAGGTTTACATTCCGGTTAGCTGCCTTTAATCTTACAGGAACTTCAGGTGGTCCAGATAATCTGGATTACGTAGCGGTTAAATACAGTGTCGATAATGGAATCACATTCTTTCCACGACTTCGCATCCGCGGTGCGGTCGCCAACAACAGCACATGGGCGTATGACGCAACCGGTATAGCGAAAATCAACTATCTGCCTTCAACTATTGAACAGACTTTCGCTCCAACCAATTCCGGGCTTCAAACTACCGAAGGGTACTCCTATTGTGAAATCACCTTCCCGGGCAATATTCAAAACCTTAGCTTCGAATTGACCGGGCGATCCAGCTCCTTGTCGGATACCTGGCTGATAGATAACATCGTGTTGACTGGTGAAAACAATTGTTTGCCTACCGTCACCAATATCAATGCATCCGCTTGCAATCAATACCTGAGCCCGGCAGGTAACATTTACAATTTGAGTGGGGTTTACTCCGACACTTTGCCTGGAGCCAACGGCTGCGACAGCATTATTATCACAGATCTGACCATTACCCCTGTAAATGCAACCATTACAATAGGCGTCAATAACTTATCGTGCAATCAAGCCAATGCCACCTATCAATGGCTGGATTGCTCAAACGGATTGCAACCAATCTTGGGAGCAACAGGACAAAACTATACTCCATCCATTGGAGGTTCGTTTGCCGTAGCAGTTCAATACCAAGGATGTTCGGATACCTCTGTATGCGTAACAGTAAGCTTCACCGGGATATCGGACCCCTTGTCAAATCATTGTAAGATCTTCCCAAATCCTTCCAATGGTGTTTTAAACCTTACATTGCCTGATGCATCCAAGAGCCTGAGTTATACGATATATTCAACTGATGGCCGGACAATAAAAGAAGGTGTTTTGATAACAAAGACCACCAAACTCGATTTGTCAAGCTTATCGAATGGGATTTATTTCATTAAAACCCCTGATTCCAAACTAGAAAAACTGATTATTCAACGATAACATTATTCCAATCATGTAAGTGCTTGTGTGAACAGCTCATCCTAGTCATACATTTAAAACCTAATTTTTAAATGGACCATTTAAAAGTCAGACTGAAAAAAACATCCTTGTCACTGTTTTTTTGTTTTTGCTTTTTCCCAATTCATCAGCAAACAAAAGCACAGAGCCTATACTTTCCTCCAAATGGCGGCAATCAATGGGACACCATTTCACCATCCAGTCTTGGATGGTGCCAAAATCGAATCGACTCCCTGTATCAGTTTTTGGATTCGAACAACACCAAAGCATTCATATTGTTGAAGGATGGGAAAATTGTTTTGGAAAACTACTTCGGAGGATTTGCTCAAAACGATCCATGGTATTGGGCCTCCGCAGGCAAAACAGTGACCTCCTTTGTAACTGGGATTGCGCAACAGGAAGGGTTTTTGAATATAAATGATACAACCTCGCAATATCTTGGAACCGGATGGACCAGCTGCACCCCATCACAAGAGGAAAAAATAACCATTTGGCATCAGCTGACCATGACCAGTGGCTTGGATGATGGGGTTCCGGATCACTACTGCACATTAGACACGTGCCTTGTTTACAAGGCCGATGCAGGTACGCGTTGGGCATATCACAATGGCCCCTACACCTTGTTGGATCAAGTCATAAGCACTGCCACAGGTGCCTCGTTGAACAGTTACACCACTCAAAAGCTATTGAACCCGACAGGCATGACGGGTGTGTTCCTGCCAAACGGTTACAATAATGTGTTCTACAGCAATGCCCGCACAATGGCTAGGTTTGGATTGCTGATTTTGAACCAAGGCGTATGGAACGGCAATGTGTTGATGAGCGATACAACATATTTCAACCAAATGGTGAACACCTCCCAGCAATTGAACAAGAGCTATGGTTATTTGTGGTGGTTGAACGGAAAGCCGTCATTCATGCTCCCAACACTTCAAAACGTCTTTCAAGGGTCGCTGAATCCAAGTGCACCACCCGACATGATTGCCGCCTTGGGAAAAAACGGACAGTTGCTGAATGTTGTTCCATCCGAAAACATGGTTTGGCTCCGAATGGGAGATAGCCAGGGTACTGGAGATGTCTCCGTGCTCCTGAATAATCAAATATGGGATAAGATCAATCAACTCCCTTGCCCAACTTCGGTCATAGAGAACCAAATAGTTGGTGATGGAATCAGCTGCCTTGTTAATTCCTTTACTGGGGAGATATCAATAAAGTCAGATCAGCCGCTGAAACGACTGGAAGTGCACGACCTGTCAGGCAGATTGATTATGACCGTTTCCACCAAACAACATCATCATGATTTCCAACTTCCTGAAAACTATTCCGGATTTGTGATGATTAGAGTGCAAAACACTGAGGGGGTTGCTGCCGTTTTCAAAGGGACGGTTTTTGGCAAAGCCGAATGATGTGTCATATTCCATACCTTTGGTCTTCCTATGTTTGAATTCCGAAAATCGCTTTTCCTGATTGCCTTTCTGGCATCAACGACATTTTCACCGGCTCAAAAAATCAAATTGTCAGCCCCGTTGGAAGATGATTTCTCTATGGGATATACAAAAGTCATTGGCTATACTGACAACGGCTACTTTGTTCAAACAGGCAATCTGAGCTATGATGTCACCATTGAAAAAACAGGTTTCAGATCACCCAAATACAAAATCGGATTTTTCAATAACGACCTATCTAAGGTCTGGGACAAACCGATTGAGCCATATTCAGCGGAAAGCGAATTAATCGATTTAAAATGTTTCAATGACAGGATATCATCCATTTCGGCGCAATGGGATGAAAAAAATAATATCTCAACACTATACGCTTCATCATATGACTCTACAGGTAAAACCATAAGCAACACTGAGGTCGGAAAGTCGACCCGAATGGAATCCAAACCCTTCTCTTATGGATCCGCAGTCAGTTTGAGGGGAACGCATTGGGCGTTTTACATGCTCTCCAAATCCGACGAAGAAAAAATCCAAATAAGCATATTCATACTTGACAAGGAACTTAAACTTATTACTTACAAAACAGATTACATCAATCAACCATTCAAGTCGTTTGATGTTTCCCAAATGGTGGTTTCCGAAAATGGCGACATTGCAATACTTGGAAAACGGACTGATAAGTCGAAGGCATTATCATCGAAAAGGGCATACTCCTGGTTTGTTTATGCAATTAAAAGCGGCAGATTGATGGAGATTGCCTTGGCGAGAGGCCTTGAAGTGTCCATGATGGGTCTTTCAGCCGATGAATTCAAGGGACATGCCGTAGCGGCAGGTTTTTTTGAAGAAAAAGACTCGTATGTCGGGGCGGGAATTATCACTTTTCGTCTTAATTTGACCGAACCTGATGACACCACCTTGATTCGGCAATCCACCACGATAGATGCTGACCAGAACATGCGACTTAAAGGTGCCAGGAATTTCGGAGAAGGAGGAGGTTTATCCACCTACCCGATACGAAAAATGATCCCTAAAGGTGATGGCGGACTGGTGTTGGTTGCCGAGTCAGCATACACAACCGAATATTCCTATTTCGACTCATTCAGCCAATCGTACACCAGGCGGTTGGAATACAACTTCGGCGATGTGGTGTTGTTTTCACTGAATGCCGATGGATCAATCCAATGGAGTTCTTCCATGCAAAAAAACCAAACATCGATGGATGACGGTGGATTGTTTTCCTCTTATTGCATGATGACTGAGTCACAACGACTGGTCTTTTTCTTTTCTGAACCCATTAACCGCAAATCGCGGGTGCTGATGGGTAGAATTTCCTATTTGGGTGTCACGGATAAAACCATTCCTGTATCAGTGCCAGAAGGAACATTGCTTTTGCCCGAAGGGTGTCGCCAAGTGGGAGAACAGGACATGATTTTACCTGCGGTGATCAAGCGCAAACTCCACTTGTTACAAATAACATTTGATTAACGGCCTATGTCTTTCGTCCGATTGGCATTTGATTATCTGTCACACCAGGCCAAGGCCGTAAATGAACACGGAGTTCACTCACCTTTTCTTTTCAAGCTGCTGACAGAATCCATATATAACAAAAGCATCAACGACGACCATCTAAGGATTGAACGCATTCGTAAGAACTGCCTTCAAAACAATATGGAAATCGATGTGGTCGACCTTGGTGCTGGAAGTCGATTGGATGGAAAAGGTAAACGTAGATCCGTTCGTTTCATATGCAAATCATTTTCGAAAAATCGAAAGCTATGCGGTTTGCTATACCAAACCGTAAAACACCTGAAACCTGAAGTCACGGTTGAGCTGGGCACATCATTGGGCATAAGCTCCATGTATCTGGCTACAGGTTTCAAAGCGGGAGTCGTTTACACAATAGAGGGCTGCCCAAACACATCAGAAATTGCAAGGAAGCATTTCAAGGAGGCAGGAATGGATAACCTGATCTCCTTGACCGGTAACTTCGACGACAAACTTCCAACCCTTCTTAAGGACCTTGGACGATTTGATTGCATGTACATTGACGGCAACCACACCTTTGAAGCTACGACCCGTTATTTCGAGACCCTGCTGCCACACATTAAAAACAATTCATTTGTGATTTTCGATGACATACACTGGTCGAAGGATATGACCAGGGCTTGGGAAAAAATCATAGCACATGAGCGGGTAACAATGTCCGTGGATTTTTTTCATCTTGGGATGGTGTTCTTCGAACCGGGATTTTCAAAAGAGAATTTCAGGATTCGGTTCTAAACAAGCCCGTACGGCAAACTATTCCGAGAATTGGATGTTAAACTGACCACAACAAGTCATTTTGCATATATTTACCCCATGGAACCGTTGATAGTGCTCGAAGACATTTCCCGCAAATACACTGTGGGGTCTGAAACCATCTTCGCTTTGCGTTCGGTGACCACCACCATCTACAAAAACGAATACGTTGCATTGATGGGCTCCTCAGGATCCGGCAAATCCACACTGATGAACATCCTGGGATGCCTCGACACCCCTTCCGGTGGGGATTACACCCTTCGAGGAATCCGCGTAAGCGAGATGTCGGATAATGAGTTGGCCGAAGTTCGGAACAAGGAAATCGGATTCGTGTTTCAAACCTTCAACCTGTTGCCTCGCTCCACCGCCCTTGAAAATGTGGCTTTGCCTCTGGTCTATGCAGGCATCTCCAAAGAGCAGCGAAACGCAAGAGCATTAAAGGTCCTGCAGGACGTTGGCTTGGGTGACCGGGTGAAGCATAAGCCCAATGAACTTTCAGGAGGGCAAAGACAACGTGTTGCCGTGGCGCGTGCTTTGGTGAACAGCCCCGCTATAATTCTTGCCGACGAGCCAACAGGTAATCTTGACACAAAAACCTCCATTGAAATAATGGCTTTGTTTGAGGAAATACATCGCCAAGGCAATACCATTGTTGTTGTGACCCATGAAGAAGACATCGCTCGACATGCACACCGGATCATCAGGTTGCGCGACGGATTGATTGAGTCGGATATGCCAAACGACCGAATCACCAGCGTATCCAAGCAACGCGAACCTGCATAACAACAAATCATGCGCATATACACAAAAACAGGTGACACAGGTGAAACATCCTTGATTGGAGGCACCCGAGTTCCCAAGCACCACCTGAGAATTGAAGCTTACGGAACAGTTGATGAGCTGAACTCCTTCATCGGTATGATCCGTGATACCAATTCAAACCACCCCGCATTAATCGAGGTGCTATCTGATGTGCAAGACCGATTATTCACCATTGGATCACTCTTGGCCGCTGATCCAGGAAAATCGAAAATGAAGCTTCCCGACTTGACAGAAAGTGATGTTGCAGGGTTAGAAAAAGAGATTGATAAAATGAACCAGGAGCTCCCTGAACTCACATCGTTCATTTTGCCAGGTGGACATGTTGATGCATCCTGGTGCCATTTGGCAAGATGCGTTTGTCGCCGATGCGAACGACTCGTCACCCACCTAGACCAAAACGCACAAGTGCACCCGATTATCATTCCGTACCTGAATAGGTTATCAGACTATTTGTTTGTGCTTTCCCGCAAAGTGCTAAAAGATCGAAATGGCATCGAAATCACTTGGAATCCAAAGATTTAACTTTTATCGGCAAACAGGCCAAGTGAAGCCTATTTTATTATTTTTGCTAACCTTTTAAAAAAGCCCAAAAGTTCAACCTTTCAAAAACCGCAACCATGTACTGGACTCTAGAGCTCGCATCGCATTTGGAAGATGCGCCTTGGCCTGCCACCAAAGACGAATTAATTGACTACGCTATCCGATCCGGTGCTCCGTTGGAGGTTATTGAAAACCTTCAAGAGCTCGAAGACGAGGGAGAAGCATACGAAAGCATTGAGGAAATTTGGCCCGACTATCCTACAAAGGATGACTTCTTCTTCAATGAAGATGAATACTGAAAACTCAAGCAAATAAAAAATCCGGAGTAAATGCTCCGGATTTTTTATTTGAATTCAATTGGATCAGTTCAGAACGATTTTGCCGTTTTTAACCGAATTGTCGCTGCTGCGAACCTCGTAGAGATAAACACCATTTTCCAAACCAGCGCGCTCAAACGTAAAGGATCCTGCAGAAAGATCTGTGTATTCACGAACCACGTTTCCAAGCATGTTGTAAACGATGAAACTGAACTTTTCAGCTGTAGTTCCACTGATGGAAACAGTAGCCTTTGAAACAACAGGGTTGGGATATACACTCACTTGGCGACCATCGGCAACCTCATTTACACCTGTTGTTATTGAGCCAACCACCAAGAATGGAAGCCCTTGTGGGGTCAATGAGCCACCGTCGGCCAAATCAATCCAAGTAGTATAGCTTGGACTTGCGGGGTCGTTGTTATATTGCTTGGCATTACCAGTGGTGGTGTTTCCTGCTCCGAGGTTGACAGGAGGAGCCCATGGACCTGAAGTTGCTGAACCATCCGTTTGCCAATCAATCCAATAGGTTCCAGCTGACAGGGAGGTTCCTATGTAAGTGGCGTTACGCATGATTGGACGGGCTACACAAGTTGCGGGGGGACAAGCAGTGCTGGTGAAATCACCAGTTCGGTAGGTTCCCGAGAAATCGCTAGTCACCAAAACATTCGAAGTGGAGTCACCAAACACAATGGTGCTGGAACCACCAGGAGTACCGTTCCAAATTCTAACGTTAACAGCCGTAATGGTGGAGATGTTTCCGGAATTCGTCTGGTAAGCATGGAAAACCAAGGAGTCGATATTCCAAGTCGCTCCGGCAGGAACTATAATGTCCTCTGCAACGCGAAATCCTGTTGCGAAGGCATGACCCGTTCCATAAGTGGTCATTGCATCATGCAGGGTGGAGGCATTAGCGCCGCCCGATCCGCCTCCGGCAAGATCATAAATAGGGCCGCTATCGTAAATGACAGTCTGTGCAACCAGACTAGAAGTGGCCATCAAGGCCATGGCTGAAAGTAAGAGTTTTTTCATCAAGGGATTGGTTTTAGTTGGTTAAAGTCAATAGATTGCAAGTGTAGAAAAATATTCCCAATCTTTCAACCCAAAAGCAAACAAGATGAAACAATTTACGAGTATTGTTTTACAATGCTCCCGTAGCAGGATCGTAATCCTTTAAAGAACTACGAAGTTTTTTTCGGGCATTGTGGATTCGGATCTTGACCGTACCTAGCGGAACCTTTAAAAAACTTGCTATCTCATCATACCTGTATCCCTTGAACGCCATCTCGAAAGGAATGCGAAGGTGGCAAGAAAGGGATGAGATTGCAGACTTTATCTCTTTCATGATCATTTTCCGTTCTCCCAGGTTATGGTCCTTTGTAGGATGCGAGTTGATATAGAATTGGGATTCGGTATCATCATTGATGACGAGTCCTTGAGACTTCCTGCGATAGTTGTTGATGAAAATATTTTTCATAATCGTGTAAAGCCACGCTTTCATATTCGTTCCCTCGCGGAACTTACTACGATTG
This sequence comes from Bacteroidota bacterium, assembly GCA_041159805.1. GTDB lineage: Bacteria > Bacteroidota > Bacteroidia > AKYH767-A > OLB10 > JALRAP01. The sequence continues at coordinate 3,723 of JBEAXM010000123.1, read as the reverse complement.
TAAAATGCCTTGGTAATGGTCTCCTGTGTGAGGTCTGAGGCGTCCTCAGAATCCCTGGTCAATTTCAAAGCAAAACTTCTCAAAGGGTTGTAAAGCTGACTTACTCGAGTGTTGAATTCAAAATGAGTCATGGCGAGATGGTTTAAATAGTTTTAACTCTTTCGAGATGCAAAACTACCAGCAACCAAATGAAATTAAGATGAATTCTAAATAAGGGGTTAAGAACATTGAAAATCAGCTTTTTATGCTGCTGATGGAATCCTTCCAGGATTGATCCGGGGAAAAGGAGGAAACAGAGGATTGGCTTGGTTGGAATCAGAAGGAAAATCAAAAGTGTTGAACATAATGGAATGCATACCCAGATTAAAGGAAACCTGATGAACAGCGTCCAATTTGAATGAATGCAAGGACCCGGAAAAGCTAGCGGATGACCCCAGGTCGTTGAATGTTACAACTTCACTGGCTCCAAGAACTCGGGCAATGGAAGGGATCATTTTTTCATATTGTCCATTGACTACCAATAGATTACTGCCTCTTGATAAAAGATCCTGACGCAGCTCAGCAACATTTTGGGTCAACATCTTATGGTATTTGTCATATTGACCCGCATCACCAAAGCAGTTGCGTTCTCTGGGATCAAAGCAAAATAACGGAATGAGCGAAACCGCATCCCCGAAAGGGGAAGGAGAGATACCCCTACAAAAGGAGGGCTCACGGCACCAGAGTAAAATTGTTTTTCCGCTCATTAAATGCTACAACAAAAGCCAGGAAAAAAAAGTTTGTTGATCCGAGGAGCCGATCAGTTTTTTTTCCGCCATATCACAATCCAACCAATGCCGCCAATAAGCACGAGGGACATAAACAGGTTGGTTCCAAGCCACAAATACTTATCCGAATCCAATTCTCCATACTTTTTGTACAAGATGAATGCCGACAAAAGCGACCCTGTCAAAACTGAAACGATAATTAGAAAGGCGCGTCTTCTATTGCTCATTGTGCTTGGATGAAACGAAGATAAGACATTGGTTTCGATTAACCAAAATGCTCAAGGATTCATCCAATCGATGGAGCAAAAATCAACTCGGTCAAATCAACTAAATCATCAAATTGCAACCCCGAATATCGCTTTCATCCATCCTTCCGAGGACTTCAAATGTGCCATCAGCATACTTACGACCAAGGTCTTTTGTTGCCAGAAATGAACATGAATGAATGTTGGCTAGATCGACAATATTCACCAATCCGGATGCGCCCTCAATGAATGAACCGAAAGGGTTATGCAATTCCCGTATGAAAACCTGCATCCAAGGTGGGGTTTTGAAAATGCCATTCGATTGGGAATAGGCCTGGGAAAGAAGCTCTGTCATACCATATTCAGAATGAATCTCTCTCACCCCGCTTTTTTCAATAATTATTCTATGAAGATCTTCGCGAACAATCTCCCTCCGCCTACCCTTCATTCCTCCTGTTTCCATTATCAAAATTCCCGGTATGTTCATTGGATGCTGTTCGAAAAAATCCAACAGGGCGAAGGATACGCCAACTAAGATTGTACTGGTTCCATTTTGATTCAACTCCACCAATCTTTGAGCCAGCAATCCATACTGGTCAAGGTAAAATCCCGAATACGGATGCCCCGAATCGCGGATCAGATGATCCATCATGTAAACCAAAGAAGAACCCTCGCGCTCCAGATAACCCGGAAGCAATGCAAGGATGCAGTGTTTGCCGGGGGCGCCGTAAAACGAGGTGAAAGATGTTCGGAAACTGTCCTGATACATCTTGGGGTTTGAGACGAAATGTGAGGACTGAACCATGCCTGTGGTGCCGCTGCTCGTGAAAACAAGTTCAGGGTCGTTGAATGAATCATGCACTTTGTGGGTCTTGAAGAATTCAACCGGCATGAATGGAATGTCTGAAAGCACCGTGGGCGCAGAATCTAAGTGACACAACTTCAAGAACTCCCTGTAAACGGGTGAATTTTCAGATTGGTATCTGAAAACCTCCAAAGCGATTTCCTTGAAATCCTCCAAGTTGTCAATATCCTTGGCTTTCAGCCAAAGCTGTTCGGGGAAACCGTTCATCTTAAAATCGACATCAAGGAAATTCGTTAAACAAAAGGAGTAATTTGGCAACACAAATTTAGTTCTAATAACAGACCACCGCATGAAAAGACTGTTCTGGGGCATTGCTATTGCTGCATTGGCAATGATCTTCGCACTGCAAAATGCAGCACCCGTTCCCGTTCATTTGTTTTTTTGGAAAGTGGACGGTGCTAGCCTGGCCCTGATCCTGCTTTCAACTTTTGTAGGGGGCATGGCAACGGGTATGCTTTTTTTGATGCCGAAATACTTGAAAAAATCAAAAGAGCTCGAAAATCAATTAGCTCAGCAAAGGGGGCAAAACCAAATCAAAAATTGATTGTTCAACAAATAACTCCAATCCATGGCCTCTATGAATCCTGTGAACGTATACGCCGAGTCCACACCCAATCCATCAGCACTCAAATTCGTTTCCAGCAGGATGCTTCTTTTTGAAGGTTCCGCCGAATTCCACCATCCCTCTGAAACAACGAATTGTCCTTTGGCTACGGGACTTTTCGCCTTTTCCGGAGTGAAGTCGGTTTTCATTTCTTCCAACTTCATCACCGTGACCAAAGATGGTGATATAGACTGGTATGAAATCACGAATATCATCAGGGAGTATATCCGAGGTTTTCTGATGGCAGGAGATAAAATCTTCCTCTCTGATCCAAACTCCAATTCACGCTCCTATCCTACCGGTTCGGATGCGGCCGCTGAAAAGCTCGAGCTTTCGAAACCAGAGGAGGCCGAGCTGGAGCAACGCATATCACAAATCCTCGAGGAATATGTCAAGCCCGCCGTTGAACAGGATGGAGGCGAAATTCGATTAAGGTCTTTTCAAGACGGGGTCGTCACGGTTAGTCTTAGGGGCTCGTGTAGCGGTTGCCCATCGTCAACCATCACCCTTAAATCTGGAATCGAAAACCTGCTCAAAAGCATGCTTCCCGAAGTACGGGAGGTTGTGGCTGAAGCCGATTGAAAATCAGATGCTTTTGACTACCTTTGTGGCTCAATAGAATTGTCAATTTGATGAAAAATCCCATCCTTTCTGTTTTTCTTTTTTTCATTTTTTCAGCTACCCAATCCCAGGCGCAAAAAGAGTGGACCCTACAGGAGTGTATTGAACACGCAAGGAAAAACAACATAGTTGTCAGACAAGCGGAAATTTCAGCTGAGTTGGCCGCCGCCAACCGGTTGCAAAGCATTGCCATCATGGCTCCCTCGGTGAATGCAAGTAGTTCGCACCAGCGATCCTATGGAAGAACCGTTGACCTGTTGACCAACACACCAACGGAAAACAATACGCGCTCTTATAATTTTTCAGTATCATCAAACGTCATGCTGTTCAACGGCCTTCGTCTGCAAAACCAGCTGGCCCAAAGCAATTACGAATACCTGCAAAGCCGCGAAAACCTTGCAAAGGTGAGTAACGACATCTCCTTGAATGTTGCGGCTGCATACCTGCAGGTGCTTTTTGCAACCGAGTCAAGGAAGTCGGCTGCCGACCGAGTTGAAGCCGCCAAGGAAACACGCAACCGCACCGCCAAAATGGTTGAGACAGGGCTCATGGCCCAGGGAACACTACTCGATGCGGAAGCGGCATTGGCTTCCGAGGAGTTGGGGTTGGTCAATGCAGATA
>JBEAXM010000103.1:0-2617 GCA_041159805.1 Bacteroidota bacterium | reverse complement strand
GTAATCACTCCATCCAGATTTACTTTTCAACTTGGTTGCCGCATCACAACCTAAATGACCTACGAGAATCCGAAATTCAGCTGCCGAAGGTATGTGCCATCCCTCTGGTGCTAAACCGCGGGGATCCATGACAGCATAGTAGTTGTAGAGTTTTCCATATTGATCACCATCCTTTTCATTCAACTCATGATAGCACCATGCAGGCTCACGATTTTTTGCCGCCTCCAACCACTCTTCTTTGGTTTTGGCTTCTTTTATGGGGTCTCCATTGCGAAACTTGTCCACATCCAGATTCTGGGTCATCCAAGTCTGATCGCCTATTTGAACCGAATCCTTTTCAGATGTACAACCTATGAAATACACCGAAAGCAGGATGAAAAATGATAGACTCCTAAACAAACGGGGTTGAACTGTTTTTTTGATGATTAAGTCATTTTGCATTGGATATGTTTTTGGGGAGGGTCGTTTTACTGTTGTAAATATCATGATGAGCCAAAATGGTTAAGAGCTTGCTTTGTCTGAAAATTAATATTGGCATTTGAACTGTTTAATAAATTATATCAAAATGACCCCATCCACAACCAGGCATTGCCCTTAAAAGCTTGATTGTAAATGCCTTTTGTGTGGTGGGTGTACGCTACTGCATTGCAATAAATCGTACTACGAAATTGAGATTTGAGACAAGGTAACACAAACACCATAAGTTGATTGTTGCTACTTTTGGTTCATTATTTTGTATATTAGTGTAATGGATGCACCAGAAAGCGAACAGAAAGGATATAAAGGGATTTGTATTGGAAATGCCATTCGTCACTTTCGCCTGGAGCAAGGACAAGCCATGGAACTTATGGCCATGGAATTGGCTTTGGATGTGAACGCATACGCCTTGATGGAAGCCAACCAGCTCGCGGTTAACGAAAACGACTTGAATCGCCTTGCACATATTTTCAATGTTTCAGTAATAGAATTGCTGACGCTACAGCTCAACTTGATCGAGTGTTTAGATGGTTCGGCCACAACTATCCAAAAACAAGAGATTGATCGCATAGAAGGACTCTACCAAGATCAATTGAACCACTTGCAAGAAGAGGCAAGTTACCTACGCGGATTATTGGATTCGTTAGCACCCAAAAGCTAGTCCGTTACCTAAAATATTCGGCCCTTTTACTACCTTGTCCATTCCACCTTTAGTGGAAAACAAAGTCTTTTTTTACATTTGCCACAACCAACCATCGTTTTTCAACACTTATGGCAGCTACTAGCATTGGACATCGCTTGCGCAAATTGCGCGAAGCAAAAGACCTCGGACAAGATTGGATCGCCCATGAACTGGGCATGAGCGTCTCCGGATACAGCCGTATCGAACGCGATGAGGTGAAAATCACATTCGATAAACTCGAACGCATCGCCATCATTTTGCAGGTCCCGGTGGCCGAACTCGTCAACCATCAAGATCCCACAACCGGCAATAACCATAACACCACCAATGGAGATCCGGGCACTAACCAACACATCCATCAATCCCTCGAGATTGAAAAACTCGAATCGCTCTATCGAGAACAAATCAACACCCTCCGCGAGGAAGTCGCTTACCTGAGGGAGCTTTTGAAAAAGGCCCTGGAGGGGAAGTAGCGATAGGAGGTATTTTAGTCATTGGTCATTGGTCATTGGTCATTGGTCATTGGGGAGACAAAGGCAATAATCGAACACGGATTTAGCGAATCAAACTGATTTACGCGGATTCAATTTGAGTCGAAAAATTAATCCGTGCCTATCTGCGGCTATCCGTTTAATCTGTGTTCAGCCGTTGACAAAAAAGAGAAAACGGATTGAGCGAATCAAACTGATTTACGCGGATATAATTTGAGCTGTCCATATTATCAATCCTTCCCCGAAGTAGAACTTCGTACATTTCGTGGCTCATTCGTACATCGTCAATCGCACATCGTCAATCGTCAATTTCTGGTCACTGGTCACCGGTAACAGGTCACCCCCTCACGCTTTCCGTATCACCGCACCCATCTCCCGCTCGTAAGCATCCATGATTCGTTGCATGGTCTTGTCGATTTCCTTGTCGGTAAGAGTCTTTTCGTCGTCACGCAACACAAAACTCAAAGCATATGACTTCTTGTTTTCGCCCAACTTGGCATCCTCATAAACATCAAACAATCCTACCTCACGCAACAATCCCTTATCGGTGGTGAAAGCCAATTTTTCCAAGTCAGCATAACGGATGCTTCGATCCAAAATCATCGACAAGTCACGGTGCACCTCGGGAAAGCGAGGTGGTTCCGCCGCCTTGAGTCGAGGAGCTGAAAATTTATGCTCCAACAAATCCAAATTCAAATTGCCGTAATAAGCGGGACCTTGCAAACCGGATTCCTTCAATAGTTTCTTACGCACCCTACCATAAACCCCAACCACTTCATCCTTGTGCATGCAAGCAATACAATCCTCCAGCTGTGCATGATCACCTTGGTATTGCCATGAATTCAATGGCACCACAAATCCCGATGCAGTCAGCATGTTTTGAATAGTTGATTTCAAAAAGTAAAACGAGAAGGGCTCCTTTTTGTGATCCCAAGAGCCCGGATGACGAAGTCCGTTCAATAGAACC
>JBEAXM010000071.1:0-6971 GCA_041159805.1 Bacteroidota bacterium | reverse complement strand
ACAAAGTCGACAAGCTCACCCATTTTTACGACCAGATCATCGACAGCGAAGTGTTTCTTCGCCTCGACAAGTCGAACAGCCACGAGAACAAGATCGCGGAGATAAAAATCCACACGCCCGGTAAAACGCTTTTCGCCAAGGAGCAATGCAAAACGTTTGAAGAAGCAACCGACTCAGCAGTTGATGCGCTGCGCAAGCAGATCACCAAGCATAAGGAGAAGAAAAGCGGAGAATAAATCGGTTGACGATTTTCCCCGGAAGTGTGCGAAATTTTGACCAAAAAAATCCGCGCAAATCTGTTTAATCAGCTCAACCAGTGTTCCTGTTTAAGTTAACACGGATTTGATTGGTGTCGGCCAGGCATTTACCTAATCAAGGTCACATCGCCTTTCAACACCTTGTTCTCACCGTTGCTGAGTGAGACTTTGGCCACGTACACATAAACACCGGTATTAACCGCTTTGCCTTTGAAGGTGCCATCCCAACAGCCTTGCAGGTTGCTGGTTTCAAACACCAACTTACCCCAACGATCAAAGACTGATAAGGTAAGTGATGTAATACACCTTCCGTAAACACAGAAACGATCATTTTCTGGATCGTTTACTGCATCCGGAGAAAATGCAGAAGGAATAAAAACATCGCCACAGGGTTCATCAACCGTCAAGGTCATGCAATCATCGTCCATACATCCATTGCCATCCGTTACCATTACACAATAAGTGGTGGTGACAAATGGAGTTGCAACGGTAACCTGACAAGTGTCGCACGACAAACCCGCTGCAGGTGACCATGCGTAGGATGTACCACCTGAGGCCGTTAATGTAATCGATTGCCCAGAGATTATCGATGCATCAGCACCTGCATTGGCCAGAGGCAATGCATAGGTAACCACATTCACCGTTGCGGTTTGGCTACATCCGTTGGCATCAGTAACCGTACATTGGTATGCTCCGGCAACCAGATTACTGATGGAGGCGGATGTTGAACCTCCGGGATTCCATTGGTATGAGTAAGGTGCCGTGCCTCCCGATGCCACAACAATGGCATTACCATTACCATCGCCACAAGCAGGTTGCGTGCTGGTCAACAACGTAGGAAGCGGGTTGGATAAAATGTTTACAGACAAGGTCAGACTGCATCCATTTGCATCGGTTACTATGCACTGATAAGATCCAGCTGCAACTCCGCTTATGGATGAAGTAATAGCGCCACCGGGAGTCCATGCATATGAGTAAGGAGGTGCTCCACCATTAACCGAAACAGAAGCGGAACCGCTGTTGCTGCCACATGCCGGCTGACTTGTAGCAATCGCCGTTGGGGCATTCAAACCTTGTACGGTCACTTGCGACTGTGAAGTGCAGCCATTTGCATCGGTAACCAATACCGAATAATTTCCTGCGGGTAGTCCGGTGGCCGTTGATGTTGTTTGTGATGGCGCAGAGTTCCAATTGTAATTATATGGTGCGGTTCCTCCCGATGCAACCACCGTGGCGGTTCCGCTCGATTGGTTGCAAGTGGAAGGCGTGGATGATGACTGCAAAACAATTGGTGTCGGCTCGATGATGGTAACCGACAACGTATCTTGGCAACCAGATGTGTCGGTGACAGTGAGCACGTAGGTGCCAGGAGATAAATTGTTGATGGATGTTCCGCTTTGAGGAGGGGTGGTGTTCCAAGAATATGTCAACTGACCTGCTCCTCCGGTAACTGAAACGACTACACTGCCATTATTGGCACCTGTACAGGTGATCTGATTGACTGCTGAAGGATTTGCAACCAATGGCGCAGGTGACCCAACAACCACTGTTTGAACCGAACTGGTACCTGCTGCATCTGTGACCGTAACCGTATAGGTTCCTGCACACAAACCGTTGACGCTTGTGGTCGAAGCACCCGTGCTCCATACGTAGCTGTAAGGAGCTGTGCCGCCAATGGCGGTAACCGTAACTGTTCCGTCGCAAGTACCAACACACGACACAGCCGTTGAGGTGGTTGTTGCATTCACAGGATTACCGCATACGTAAGTAACTACAGGACACGCACTCAGATTGACCGTGGCAACAAAGTTGACTCCGCTTGCTGCCACTTCGCCATTCGAGGCAACATCCACATCATATACCGCACCAGAGGTGGATGCGCTCGCAATGAGGTTCAATGATGAATCGAACTTGTAAACCCCGTTTCCAGAACCCACATAGACGTTGCCACAATTGTCGAGATCTAGACCACCATTGCCTTGTGTTTTGGTTCCGAAGATGGGCAGGGTGTTGATGATGCCGCTGGGTATGGATGCGGTAGCCAATACCGCTCCGGTAAGCAAATCACGCTTGTGCAGGGTTTGCCCGTTGTGTGTGTATAAGGCATTCCCATTCGCGCGAGTGGCACTTATTGGCTGCTTCGTTCCGAAGCCGTATCCAGGTATGTAATAATCGAAGTTGTACAGTGTTGGTATTTTGAATCCAACTGTGGAGAGCTGGTTGTTGATGCTTCCAATGGTATCCAATGTAAGGAAATAAAAGTTTCCGTTGGGAGATGAACAGATGGAGCTTGCCTCCTGTATGCGGGGAGGAATACCGGTGATATTACCAAAACCAACAACAGTTGTATTGGCTATTGCTCCATTTGCAAGATTGATGTTCATCATTGTTCCCCTGATCACCGGAAACGGGATACTGAAGGTTGCGCGACTTCCTCCCACCACCAACTGCGTCAAATCACAATTGAAGGCCAAGCTCCAATATTCATAAGAGGTCAATCCGTTGGGGTTGTTGTACCAAACCAATCCGCCCGAGGGGTTGATCTTACGTATCTCCCCATTTGAGCCGGTGGTGATGTAGGAATCACCATTGGGATGTGTCACCATCCCTCCTACCCAGAATCCGCTCGAATCCCAAGAGGAAGAATAACTCCACTGCAGCACGCCTGTAGGACTGTATTTGCGCAAGTAGAAAGGCATGTCGCCCATGTATGCGTACACATTGCCCGCATTGTCGGTTTCCACCTCCCAAACCTTGTTCGAATTGGGTGAAGGTGGGAACACAACCCATGGATCAATCACCAGCTCTTTTGTTTTGTCGTAACCACCCAACTCAAACGACAATTGTGTTCCATTCAAACGGAAAGCGGAGGATACTGCCTTCTTTCCAGAGGACAAGAACGATACAGGGGCATGATCGGTCATATCGCCAAATTGTGTTGCGAGTAGTAAATTCCCTTGAGCATCCAAACGTGGCGCGGTATCACCTTTGTAATCCAATCGAATCATGTTCGGATCGGCACCCGGCTTAACCACAAACTGGTACTTGAATCCCTTTTCGGGATGAAAAGTGAATTCCAAATCAATACCCGGATATAGGTTTACATACTTCAACTTGCGGAAACCCTTGATATGGTTGTAGTGGATGCTATTGGAACCCATGCCGTAGCTGAAGTACTCATGCAATTGTTCTTCAGCAACCACTTCCACATTCGAATTCGAATTCGCAAAATCAACATGCACCACGGTCGACTCCATGCGGACCGCACGGCGCATCGCCAATATGGCTTCCCATTGTTGTTGGCTTTCAATCGGCTTGGTTTTATCCCATTTCTGGCGAGGAAGTTTCTTATCGAATCGGTAAGTCATCCCCTTGGATGTGAAATACACTTGGAACGGACCATGATCGATTGCATAAAGGATCTTGGAGCCGGTGAGCTTGTTTCGGCCATCGAACTGATCCTTGTTCTCAATGAATGCCTTTGGATACTCGTACTTGGCCTCAAAGGCATTGGCGGATGCAATCATCGTCAAATAAAAAAACGATGTGATCAAAAGAGCATTAAAGAACTTCATATGGATGTTGTTTTTGAGCTGTTTAGGATATCATTTACTGAGAATACTGAATTCGGTACGGCGGTTCAACTGTCGACCTTCGTCTGTTTCGTTGGTTGCTACGGGTTTTGTCTCTCCATAACCTTTAGCGACCAAACGATCGGCATTGATGCCTTTTGATTTCAAATAATCCACCACCGACTGTGCACGCATCTGTGAAAGCTTGACATTGTACTCATCGGTTCCTTTCGAATCGGTATGGCTCGAAAGTTCGATTCGCATGGAGGCGTTTTCCTTGAGCAGCGAAGACAAACGATCCAGTTCCGACATGGATTCGTTCCTCAAGGTAGATTTGTCGAAATCATAGAAGATGTTGTTCAGCACAATGGTGGTACCGACTTCGATCCGCTTCAACGGAATATCCTTCTCGACCTCCACATATCCCGCCGAATCGGGCATATTCACATTCACGGAATTGAACAGATATCCTTTTGCTGTCACACTGATACCATAGTTGATTCCACCAGGTAATGACACCATGTACCGACCTGTGAGAATATTCGTGTTCAAATCTGTAACCTTGGTTCCTGTGGAATTGTCAATGATTTCCAACTTTGCCTCCAGCTCCTTGCCTGTCTTTTCATCATACACTTTACCCTTGAGCAAAGTAAGTCGTGGACCGGGCTCCTCCTTGCGCTTCACAAAAGACACCAGGTACAGATCTTCCATTCCAAATCCACCTGAGTTGGCAGAGGTGTAATAACCCTTGGTTGCGGAGGCATCCAACACCAAAAACACATCATTGCTCGATGTGTTGAAAGGTGCGCCCATACTGATGGGAGCACTCCATTTACCATTGTTGAGCTTAGAGATAAAGAGGTCGTAACCACCCTGGCTGCCATGCGCCTTGCTACTGAAATACATCGTAACGCCGTCGGGATGAATGTAGACACCTTCCTCATCCGATTTCGTATTCAAGGACTCCAAATTAGTGGCCATAGACCACTTGCCTTCATTGTCCCTTCTTGCAGTCCAGATATCGCGTCCACCTTTACCTTCACTCCGTTGACTCACAAAATACATCGTCTTTCCATCAGGAGCATAGCATGCCGTTGATTCATGGGATGGGGAATTGATGGGAGCAGGAAGCTTTTTCGCTTTCGACCATTTGTCGCCCACCAAGCGGGATTCCCATATGTCACCGTTGCCTTGATCATCATCGCGATAAATCAACAGTGATTGGCCATCGTTTGAAAGTGCAATGGCGGAATTATTACGACCGGGTTCATTCACCTCGGGTCCCATCAGTTCCGCGTCGGAAAACGAGTTGGTTGACTTATTGAATTTGGATATGTAAATCCGCTCCAAGGCATTGGTGTCAGCTTTGATTTCGTTCTTGGTAGCTGGTCTTCGCGATGTGAAAATGAGCACGCTTGCATCTGCATTGATCACTGGACAGAAATCAGACCACGATGAGTTGACAGATTTGCCAAGATTGGTGAGTACAACGTCCGAAGACTCTGAATGGGTCTGGGCCGAAGAAATAAAAGGTGCAACCAAAAGAGTCGCAATCAAAATGAGTTTTGTTTTCATATATCAGTACCTGCGTGAGCCGCCGGAGTTCTTTTTGGTTTGAGCAATGTATCGGATGGCCACTTCCATGCCACCGCGCTTGGAGGAGGCGGCTTCAAGATCAGACAAATTGATGTCGTAGCTGATCCCCAAGGAGTATGGTCCTATTTCAGCCACCAGCGAAGGAATGAAAGCATCTCCGAGGCGGTAGTGTGCACCAATGCCAATTGCCTTGCCTTTTTCAAAGCCAGTGTAGTTCGACTGTGTTTCGAGCACGTAGCGGAACAAGGTTCCTACATTGACCTCGTTTTGCGAACCCTGCTGGAAGTAGATGAAAGATGGCGCTAGGGTCAGGTTTGTGTTCGGGATTCCCAGCATCATGTCACCATGCATCACCATTTTTGACGCCAATCGTTCGCCGGTGCCGAAAAAAGAATACTCGGGTTTGTGCGGATGAAAGTAGGCAACACCAACACGGTAGGAGAACTGATCGTTGCCGGTCATGTATCGCTCACCCTTATCGAATGCATAGGTGATGCCTGCACCAAAATCAGCAAATGAAACCTTATCATCCGACCCCAACTCACCTGAAGGCAGGGATGGGTCATAAGCATAACCATCATATTGATTACCCCAAGTGAGATTGGATGTATTCAACGAGCGTGATACGAAAGAAGCCTGAAGTCCGGCCGACAAGGTTGAGTTTTCACCCACATTCAGATGATAGGCCACCGACCCAGCGGCTTGCAGGGTAGACATTTCCGATTGGCCTGCCTTATCGGAGAACACACCCAATCCGAATGCCAACTTACCTGTTTCAGAAGAGAACCCCTTCCCCATCAAGCCGTCATATGAAACACTTCCTGTATTGTAGGGCGCAGAAACGCTCTTCCATTGGTTTCTGTAATTCAGGATTACCCGATGGTTGGATTCGCTACCGGCAGTTGACGGATTGTTGAATACCGGAGTAAAGTTGAACATGGAAAAGTGGATGTCCTGCGCATTTGAATTGACGTGGAGTATTATTGACAAAATGATCAAAGTGAAATGTCTTTGCATATCAGGTGTATTTGTGGTCTAAAATAGCATAAAATCGAAAACAAAAAAGCCCGTCACGGATGGACGGGCTTGATATTGTTTGTTGTTTTATCTAGATGTAATCATCATCCATGTCATTGTCATCCGATGACTCGTCTTCCTCATCGTCGCCACCTGTCAATAACTCACCCCAGTTATGGATTTTTGCTGATGGAATCTTGAAGTCATCCATGTCATCATCGTCATCATCCAAATCAGAGTCAACTGCAGAGTTACGTGTTGGCGGAGCTTTAAAGTCGTCGCGTTTGAACAAATCAGGAGTTCGGGTAATTGGCGGAGGAGGAGTTGGCCTTGGCGGAGGAGGTGGAATCGGACGGGTAGCTTCCGGCTTCTTCTCAACCACTGGTGGCGTTGGAGCGGGCTTTGGTGTAGGTGCTTGCTTGGGCACAGTAACCGGCTTTTGCGCAACGGGCTTTGATGTAGGTGCTGGCTTGGGCACAGTAACCGGCTTTTGCGCAATTGTCTTAGGCGCAGGAGCTGGCTTTTTTGC
>JBEAXM010000269.1:0-4096 GCA_041159805.1 Bacteroidota bacterium | reverse complement strand
CCTTATAATATAGGCAACCTTTTAGGAGGGATTCCACTTTCCATAGATCCGCAAACAGGTATCCTTACCGCAACACCTAACACGTTCGGACAATTCGTTGTTGGAATATGTGTAAGCGAGTACCGCAATGGGGTGTTGCTCAGCACATCCATACGCGACTACCAGATCAATGTTGTTGACTGCCCACAGCTGGTGGTGGCTGCATTACTTACCCCAAGCATCAATTGCGGAAGCAACACGGTTCAGTTCACCAACTTCAGCCAAGGAGCAGCTACTTACCTTTGGGATTTTGGTGTGCCTGGCGCCACATCCTCCTCGCAGAACCCATCATACACATACCCCGCATTGGGAACATACAATGTAACGCTGGTTGCTTATTCCAATGTGAACCCGTTGTGCACCGACACAACAATCGGAGTGGTCAACATATATCCCGACTATGTGGCGGATTTCAATTTCACCACCACACCCTGCAGCAACACAGTAACCTTTAACGACAGCTCAAATACTGCAAGTGGTGTTACCAATAGCTGGAACTGGAACTTTGGTGACGGACTACCCGGATCCACCATCACCGATCCCAGCCATACCTTCCCGGGACCGGGAACCTACAATGTCACCCTGCAAACAACATCCACACTGGGGTGCGAAGAAACCATCGTACATCCCGTTACCATTGACCCTCCTGTTTCGTTCAACCCAACCATTGCAGGTCCAACCAATGCTTGTGTCGGACAGCCCACACCACCTCTTGCAGTCACCATAAGCTCAAGCACCGGTCAAGTTTTTTCACCCTACAGTATTGCCTACTCTATCAACGGCATTGCACAGACTCCTGTGCTTTCCACAGGAAACACGGCTAACATTCCCGTTCCGAACGCATCCGCAGGAGTTTACAATATTGACATCACCGGCGTCACAAGCACGAGCAATCCAGCATGTCCATCTTCAGGAAACGGAAACTTCGTTTTCACAGTGGCTCCAACACCAACCGCAACCATTGGAAACAATCAAACGGTTTGTAAAAACGACCCCGCAACAATCACCATCACCGGACAAGGTGGGCAAGCACCTTACGTGATTGAATACACCATCAATAACGGCCCCGTTCAAACTGGAAACTCCGACATCAATGGCTTATTGAATATAACCGTAAACACCGACACCCCCGGAACATATCAGTACCGATTGGTAAGCATTGAGTCATCCGGCACAACACCTTGTCCGAATAGCCAAAACGCCTCTGCCACAGTAGTGGTTAGGGATGACCCCGGAGCAACCGTGACCACACCCGTAACAGCTGTTTGTCAAAACGACCCACCTGTTCAACTAACACTTAACGCTAGCGGAAGTGTTGCTCCCTATCAGATTTCCTACAGCATCAATGGTGCCGTACAGCCCAGCATCAACACCAACGGTATCACGGCAACCATCCCGTTCCCTACGAGTGTAACGGGTGTATTCCTGATTGAACTGAATGGTGTTTCATATTCCTCCGGACCAGGTTGTCCCGTCAATCTCAATGAAAACACCACCATCAATGTCCTACCGCAGCCAGACGCCAATATCATTGGAGCGACCACCGTTTGCAGAAATGGAATAGAGCCATTGATCACTTTTACCGGATCATTGAATACCGCTCCCTACACGTTCGTTTACCGCATCAATGGAGGCCCGTTACAAAGCGTGACAACGACAGGCAACGCATCCGACATCACCATAGCAGCACCTACAAACACTGCAGGTGTTTTCAACTATGAGCTGATCTCCGTTTCAGGAAGCAGCAACCCGTCCTGCTCGAAGAGCCTTAGCAAATCCATTTCCATCAATGTAAAAGAATTACCGGAAGCAACCTTGTATGCCCCTGATTCAATCTGTTTGGGAGACGACGATCGTTACGTGACGTTCGCAGCTTCCAATGGAGTACCACCCTTCACATTCACCTACCAAGTAAATGGATCATCAGCTCAATCCATAACCTCCAACTCGAACACAGTTACTGTTCCCATACCAACCAATAATACAGGATCATTCAACTACACGCTGAATGGAGTTGCGGATTCAGGTCCTCCCGGCTGCAGCCGAACCATTTCAAAAACCACCACCATAGTGGTGGATGACATCACCGCCGACTTCATCAGTGCACCTGTCGCCTGTCCATATGCACCTTTGCTCGCTTTCAGCGAAACCACTACAAACGGTGTTTCATGGGAATGGGAGTTCGGAGATGGTGCATTCGGGGAGGGCTACTCCATTCAACACCTTTATGAGGTGGGTGGAACATTTGAGGTCACCATGGTTGCCACTTCAGCCATCGGTTGCAAAGACACCATCACCAAGGACATTGAAGTGATTCAACCTTTCCGAATATGGATGCCAAACGCATTCACCCCTAACGGAGATGCCAAAAACGAGAAATTCCTTCCGGTAACCACATCTGTTTCAAACTACGCGTTGAACATCTTTAACAGATGGGGTTCACTGGTGTTCCAAACCCAGGACCCTGACGAGGGTTGGGATGGAAAATTCGCCGGATCAGACGCAACCGAGGGTGTTTACGTGTATGTATTGTCCACCTCCGACCTGTGCGGAAAAAAGAACGTGCGTAAAGGAACGTTCATGCTGGTCAGGTGAGCCCTGTCCTCAAGGGAAGCCATCCGTTTTGTAATTTCACACCCAAATGTCGGAAGTGGTATTACAAGTCAACAACCTGACCATTCGTTTTGGCAGCGATTTCACTGCCGTGGATGGCATTTCGTTTTCCCTTGGCAAAGGCGAAACCCTTGGCATCGTTGGAGAGTCGGGCTCTGGCAAGTCCGTCACCTCCCTTGCATTGATGCAACTGATTCCTTGTCCTCCCGGCAAAATCCTAGGTGATGGAATCCACTACACAGACCGATCCGGCAAATCAATCGATTTATCGACCTTAAGTGAAAACGCTATAAGGAAATACCGTGGCAATGAAATCGCCATGATTTTCCAGGAACCGATGACCTCCTTGAATCCGGTGCTTACTTGTGGATATCAAGTAGCGGAGGCCTTACGAATCCATAAGAAGCTTGATAAGAAGGAGGCGAAAGCAAAAACCATTGAGCTGTTCAACAAAGTGCGGCTGCCTCGACCGGAATCCATCTACGACAGTTATCCGCATGAGTTGTCAGGCGGACAAAAGCAGCGGGTGATGATTGCCATGGCCATCAGTTGCGACCCTGCAATCCTTATTGCCGATGAACCCACCACTGCACTGGATGTAACCGTTCAAGCGAGCATCATCGATTTGTTGAAGGAGCTTCAGCAAGAGAATGGGATGAGCATCATCTTCATCACGCATGACCTCGGTGTAATTGCACAAATCGCGCACCGGGTTGTGGTGATGCACCGCGGCAAGGTGGTGGAACAGGGTTCCGCTGAAGGGATTTTCAAAAACCCTGCACATCCATACACGCAAGGCCTGATTGCCTGTCGTCCCCCATTAGGAAAAAAACTCCGGAAGCTTCCTACCATCTCCGACTTCATGAAGGATGAGGAACACATCGGTTTAACAGCCGATTTCAATTCCAACAGGTTCAAAGAAAGCCTGCAGTTACAGGAATCAGAAATCCATGACCGGAGAAAAAAACTGGAGGCACAAGAACCCTTGCTTCAGGTATCCAATCTTCAGAACTGGTTTCCGTTGAAAAAAGGATTTTTCAGCCGCAAACGGGAATACGTGAAAGCGGTTGATGATGTAAGCTTTGATGTGTTTCCCGGTGAGACCTTGGGATTGGTGGGCGAATCGGGATGTGGGAAGACAACCTTGGGGCGTAGCATCCTACGACTGATTGAACCATCGGCCGGAAAGGTGCTTTTCAAAGGACAGAACATTCTCGAACTCGACCGACAAGAGATGCGTTCGATGCGAAAGCACATGCAGATCATTTTCCAAGACCCCTACTCTTCCCTAAATCCGAGAATGACCGTTGGAGAGGCCATCATGGAACCCATGCAAGTGCACAAGCTTCATGGAAACAACAAAGTCCGAAAGGAAAAAACCATCGAATTGTTGGAACGCGTAAGTCTGAATGCCGACCATTTCAACAGGTATCCGCATGAATTT
>JBEAXM010000262.1:0-5487 GCA_041159805.1 Bacteroidota bacterium | reverse complement strand
CAATTCATGTTCAAGCACGGCATCCCTACCGCGAAATATGCAACTTTTACCTCCGATAACATCGCCGAAGGTTACGCCTTCCTGGAAAACATGAAAGCCCCCTACGTACTCAAAGCCGACGGACTTGCAGCCGGTAAAGGGGTGCTTATTTTAAATGAACTGGCTGAGGCGAAGCAAGAATTACGTTCCATGCTCGTGGATTCAAAATTCGGAAACGCCTCCTCAAGAGTAGTGATAGAAGAGTTCCTGTCAGGAATCGAGTTGAGCGTTTTCGTACTGACCGATGGTAAGGACTATGTCATACTTCCCGAGGCCAAGGATTACAAAAGAATCGGGGAGGGCGATACTGGATTGAATACCGGAGGGATGGGCGCTGTGTCGCCCGTACCGTTTGCAGATTCCATCTTCATGAAAAAAGTGGAGGAACGGATTGTAAAGCCAACGGTCAATGGTCTTTCATCTGATGGCATCCCGTACATGGGTTTCATATTCATCGGATTGATGAATGTTAATGGCGATCCGTTTGTGATCGAATACAATGTTCGCATGGGTGATCCTGAAACCGAGGCCGTGATTCCAAGAATCAAAAACGACCTGGTGCAATTGTTCACTTCCACTGCCCAAGGCAAGCTGCTCGATGAAAAAATAGCGTTCGATGAAAGAACCGCAATCACAGTCATACTGGCATCCAAAGGATATCCCGGGGAGATAGAAAAGGGGAAAGTTGTAAGTGGTTTGAATGAATGTGGTGAATGCCTGGTCTTCCACTCGGGGACATCAGAAAACAACCATCAAGTCATCACCTCTGGTGGAAGGGTGTTTGCAATCACTTCGCTGAGCGAGACTTTCGATTCAGCGCGCACAATTGCCATGGGGTGCGCAAACAAAATAGAATTCGAAGGAAAGTATTACCGAAAGGATATCGGCAACGACTTGGAAAAATGGCTTGGATGAATCAGTCGTTGTCAGCCAAATAATTCGATTTGCCTTTGCGGACCTGCTCACCGTAAAACAACCAATAGAACGTTCCCACAAAACCTACGATAATAAAGAATGCATTTACCATCCTACCCATCGGCTTTGCTGCAGCAAAAATCCACTCGAATAAATGCGCGATTCCGTACCAGACTGCGTCCATGTTTAGCTAATTTTTTTGCAAAATTAAGTGATTTTTGAATTGATGCCGATGCAAAGTCCCAAAGGCATTAACTTTCCGTTTAAACAGGTCGTATTCAAATGATTATCAATGTCTTCAAAGGGTCCCACCCAGCAAGTTACATCCTGGCCTCCATAGGCTTGGTGGTTGCAGGGCTTTTATGGGGAGATGGTGGAGTGATTGGAGCGGATGCCCAGGAGATGCCCCTGTACCACGTTTTTGCTGTGGCCATTTCGTGGCTACCCGGGTGGACGATTTCATTGATAACCTTTTGTATCATCGGTGCGCAAGCATTTCAGTGGAATAGGATCATTGCCGATTACGAGGTGCTTCATAAGAAATCGTTGTTGCCATTGCTGATGTTTGTGTTGTACGCGGTTGCAATACCCGACTTTTTTTCAATCAATCCCGCCCTACTGGTCACATCCATCATCCTCATCATTTCTGAAAAACTGTTTTCCCTATATAAAAACCCAAACCCACTGCGAATCGTTTTCGAAACCGCTTTCTGGTCCGCTGTGGCAACCCTTGTTTGGTTTCCTGCTATCACCCTTTTCCTTTTTGTTCTGATATCATGGATCATTCTGAAAAATGTTACAGGAAGAGACCTTCTAGTAGGGACAATCGGATTCCTTTTGCCCTTCTATCTCACATTTGTTGTACTGTTCTGGAATGACCATGCCAGCCCGATTGGCGTGCTACTTCCTGTTCTAAGCTCAAAAAACGTCTTTTATCCATTCCTGATTGAATCAAAAAACGTTTGGGGATTTATTGCGGTTTTCGGCACGTTCACTTGCATCTCCGCATGGAGAATCAATAAGAATTTTTACAAAAACGCCACCCGCGTCCGGCTTTTTCAGCAAACCACCTACTTGCTCATCATATTCATAACAGCAGCGCTATTCATAGGCAAGGGTGCAATGACCTACTCCTTTTATCCGCTTGTTATCCCGATTAGTCTTCTTTTGTCGTACTTCTTCCTGCTTGGTAAACAAAATTGGTGGGAAGAACTTCTCTTCATGATTTTGTTTATCACAACCTCCCTGCTTTCCTCCAGTTTACTTTTTTGAAAAATCCTTTTAAAAGCGTTTGGATCCTGTTACGGATGTTGAATGCTCACTCGTGGAAATAAACCCTTTTGACACGTTGTGAAACAGAAGTGAGGATTTCATAAGGGATTGTATCCAGATCCTTTGCCATCTCATTTATGGTATAGCCGGGTCCGAATACGATTACCTCATCGCCTTCATTGACCTCGATTCCCGTTACATCTATCATGGTCATGTCCATGCAAATGTTTCCAACGATCGGACAACGTTTGCCAGCCACCATCATGCTTCCTTTACCATTTGACAACTTACGATCCAGCCCGTCTGCATAACCGATACCAACGGTTGCAATCTGTGCGTCATGACCGATTTTCCCTTTCCTGGAATATCCGATGGTGTCATCCGCTTTGACGGTTTTCAGCTGTGCAATGGTGGCCTTGAGTGTGGATACAAACTCCAGCTGTTTCTGTTCATGCATCGTGGCGGCTACACCATGCAATCCGATTCCCAACCGAACCATATCAAACTGATACTCCGGAAAACGCAGTATGCCGGCAGAATTAAGCACATGCCGACGGATTTTGTAACCAAATCTTGATGTGATCTGGTCAGCCATCGACACGAAGCTTTCAACCTGTTGCTTCGTGAACGAATCGTGGCCTGATTCATCACTGGCCACGAGATGAGAAAAAACAGAAGAGACCTTCAAATGCTTATGATTTCCCAAACGGACAATCAGTTCATTGATATCCTCATCTACAAAACCCAACCTTCGCATGCCGGTATCCAACTCCAAGTGTATCGGGAATCCTTCTTGAACTGAAATGCCCACCCTACGTCTTATGACCTCGCTGAATTGATTGAGCAATCGAAAACTGTATATCTCCGGTTCCAGTTTATAATCAACCATCGCCTCAAAACTCTGCTCTTCCGGGTTCATGACCATGATGGGCAAGGTTATTCCCGCCTTACGAAGTTCAATTCCCTCATCGGCATAAGCCACAGCGAGATAATCGACCCTGTGGAATTGAAGTAGGTTGGCCATCTCAAAGCTGCCACTGCCATAGGAGAAAGCCTTTACCATCACCATTACAGCGGTATCCGGATTCAATCTTGACTTATAAAAATTCAGATTGTGGATGGCCGCATTGAGGTTGATTTCCAAAACGGTTTCATGCGCCTTTTGTTGAAGCTGTCTGACAATTCGCTCAAAACCGAAAGTCCGAGCACCTTTCAAAAGAACTGTTTCATTGGAAAACATTCCCGCGTGAAGGTCTTTCAGGAAGCTTTCGGTATCAGGGAAGAACGAGGTTTCCAGAGAGCTGAACAGGTTCGATTGATTGGATATTGCCTCACCGATACCGACCAGTCGATTGACATGCTTTCTTTGAAGCAGATCACTCACTTCCATATAAAGTGATTTTTCATCCTTCCCGCTTTGCAGTATGTCGGAAAGTATGATGGTGCGTTTAGCATGTTGCTTCTGTTGATTGAGAAAGTCCAGTGCGATGGTCAACGAACCGATATCTGAGTTGTAACTGTCATTGATGATGGAGCAGTTATTCACCCCCTCCTTCATTTCCAGGCGCATTGCCACGGGTGCGAGCGACATCATCCGTTCAGAGATCAGGTCATGGTCGATACCCATCATCAGCATGAGTGACCAGCAGTGAATCGCGTTTTCAATCGAAGCATCGTCCGAGAAAGGTATGCGAATATGAACAAACCGGTTTTGGAATATTCCCTGTATTTCCGTTTCGCCATTATCGCGCGCTATTCTTCCTATTTGCAAATCCGCTTGTTGCTTTCGCGACCATGTGAAAATCTCCATGTCATCCGGCAGGAACTCAGCATGGTTCAGTCGATCCGCGATTATAAAGTAGTCCCTGCAATAAATAAGCTTCTTGCAACGACTGAACAGTCGCAATTTCTCTATGGCCTTCTCCTCCATTCCAGAAAAATTCTCGTCGTGGGCTGAACCGAGGTTGGTGAAAATGCCGATGTCCGGACGGATGATCTCACCCAGATGGGCCATTTCACCGGGCTTTGAAATACCGGCTTCAAAAACAGCAAGCGTATTCGTGTCCTGCATGTCCCAAACAGACAACGGCACACCTATTTGCGAGTTATAGCTCTTCGGACTACGTACAATATGAAAATCATCCCTTAGCAGCTGATATAACCACTCCTTGACGATGGTTTTACCATTGCTTCCAGTGATTGCAACCACCGGATAGTTGAATTGAGTGCGATGATGGGCTGCGATTTTTTGCAAGGCTGTCAAAGCATCTTCGACAAGGATGAATGCGGAATCCGGGAACGAGGCGGCATCCTTATTGCTTATCACAAAATTGCGTACTCCGGCGGCATGCATATCTGGAATGAACTCATGTCCGTCACGCCTGTCGCCTACCATTGCGAAGAAGAGCGTGGATGCAGGTGACATCAACTTCCTGCTGTCGGTGAGCAAATGACGAATAGCCGTGTCGCTACTGGTTGAACCCAAAACCGACCCACCAACTATCTCAGCTATCCGGTTTACAGAAAATCGCTCCAACTTTTAATTTTTAGTGGGTGAACTATTTACTGCCTTGACAAAACAACTCCTGCATAACGGGATATAGCTCTCTTTTTCTCCCAACATCACCAGTCCGCCCTCTTGTACTGTACGATGCGAATGATTCGCCAAATCGCCACAATGCATGCATATGGCATGCACCTTGGTGATGTAGTCTGCAATGGCAAGAAGATTAGGCATTGGTCCAAACGGATTACCCAAATAATCCATATCCAACCCCGCAACGATAACCCGTATGCCTTGGTTGGCCAACTGCTGACAGACAGAGGGCAGTCCATTGTCAAAAAACTGGGCCTCATCAATACCCACTACATCCACATCGTGCGAAAGCAATAGGATGTTTGCAGATGCGGGCAAAGGTGTTGAGACGATGGAATTGGCATCATGAGAAACGATGTTCTGCTCATCGTATCGCTGATCGACCTGGGGCTTGAATATTTCAACCTTCTGCTTGGCGATTCTCGCCCGCTTAAGCCGACGAATCAACTCCTCGGTTTTACCGGAAAACATGGATCCGCAGATGACCTCAATGGCGCCTTTGCGTTTACCGGATAAATGCCCTGGGGTTTCAATAAACATGTTTGGATATTCTAGTCTTCAAAAATACCAACCCTATGGGTGGAATCAAAACCTGTGGTACTAGCTGTTGCAAAAATCACCACCAGCTACATGGTCATTCAAACCATTGTGCAACTCATCTTTCC
>JBEAXM010000225.1:0-11867 GCA_041159805.1 Bacteroidota bacterium | reverse complement strand
GAATGGGTTGAATCTCATTTGTTGCAGCCCTTTGTTTTTATCCGTGTCAGGAACAAATTTACTGACCAGGTATCGGAGGAATTGGAAGCAAAAGGTATCGTTGCACGCCCCACCACACTATCAAATGCTTTTTCTTTTGCAGAAAACACCGATTTACAATCGCTCGATTCATTTAAAAAAGGGTTATTTGAAATACAGGACTTGTCTTCCCAAATGGTTTGTGAAAACCTACCTGTGAAAATTGGCGCTAGTTGGTGGGACTGTTGTAGCGGTTCCGGGGGGAAGTCGTTATTGATGGCTGACCGGTTTCCAGAAATATCCATTCTTTGCTCTGATATTCGGCCCTCCATTATGGAGAATTTGAATGAACGTGTCCACAAGGCCCAAATCAAAAATATCACAACTCGGCTTATGGATGCAAGCAAGGAGATTCCTGGAGCTGATTTGTTTGATGGGGTAATGGTTGATGCGCCTTGTTCAGGTTCCGGTACATGGCGTCGAAATCCTGAAAATCTTTCCTTTTTCGATGAGTCAATGGTATCTACATACCAAGGAATGCAATTGAGTATTCTTCAGAATGTCAACCGTTCACTTAAAAAGGGCGGCTTCCTCGTTTATATTACTTGTTCGGTTTTTCGAGCTGAAAATGAGGATGTGATTGCAATATTTACAGATAAGTTTGATTATCAGGTTCTTGCGCAAAGTGTTTTGGCGGGTTTTTCAAACAATTCGGATTGCATGTTTGTTACTGTATTAGAAAAGAGAATTTGACATTTCGATTAAACCTTAATTGCCTAATGTTGTCGCAATTGGGAATTTCAATTTGTCTCAGAAGCCGTCGCTCCATTTGCTTAATTTTGATAAATAATCCCTACTTACGATGAAACGAATTTTAACGCTTGCGTTACTGTGTTGCTTGTTTTCACTTAACAACAGCGCCTCCGCACAAAACTTTAATCTTACGCTCCGATCCACTATTTCATATGGTGTATCCCTATCCAACATCGGTGGCTATGTTGACGGGCAAGGAAATGAATATGCTCTTGTAGGGTATTATGATGGATTATCAATAGTAAATGTTACAGACCCAGACAACCCTTTCATTGCTTTCACAGTCAATGGTGCTCCATCGGATTGGCGCGAGGTGAAAACCTGGGATACATATGCCTATGTGACTACCGAAGGTGGCAATTCTGGTCTGCAAATCGTTGACCTTTCAAATCTCCCCACATCCATCAATTCCAAGTATTGGAAAGGAACGGGGGCCATCAACAACCAGTTGGAAACCATACACGCCCTTCACATCGATGAGGGTTACGCGTATTTATTCGGTAGCAACTTGTTCAGTGGCGAGGCGATTATTGCCAACCTGGCAGATCCTTGGAACCCTGTTTATGCCGGTCGCACTCCCTCGCCAGATGAGTATATCCATGATGGATATGTTCGTAACGACACGTTGTGGGCTGGGCATATTTACGGCGGCTACTTCGCTGTTTATGATGTTACGAACAAAGCCAATCCGGTAAAGCTCGCACAGCAAAACACCCCTAACAATTTTACCCATAATACATGGCTAAATGATGCAGGAACGGTTTTGTTCACCACTGATGAAACCAACGACTCCTATCTGGCCTCTTACGATATCTCTGACCTCTCCAATATCACCGAGTTGGATCGTTTTCAAGTGACACCCGGCTCACAATCCATTGTGCACAATACGCATATCTTGAATGATTTTGCTGTGACTTCCTGGTACAAGGACGGTGTTTCCATAGCCGATGTTTCTCGGCCAGGAAACATCATTTCAGTTGGAAGATATGACACCTACCCTCAGGGTACAGGTGGTGGTTTCAACGGTTGTTGGGGTGTTTATCCGTTCCTTCCTAGTGGAACCATTGTGGCCTCCGACATCGACAACGGTTTATATGTCTTGACTCCAAACTACGTACGCGGATGCTACTTGGAGGGAATCGTAGTGGATAGCACCACTGGAACCCCGCTTAACAATGCAACTGTTCAGGTGCTTGCTACTTCCATGAACGAGGTTACAGGTGTCGATGGACTATTCAAAACCGGTACGGTTACTCCCGGTTCTGTTACGGTCCAGGTTTCCCGTAGTGGATACATTACAAAGACCCTCACCAATGTTCAGTTGGTAAATGGCCAGTTGACTAATCTTACTGTGGAATTGGTTCCATTCAACACGTTTGTCGCTACCGGGCAAGTGTTGAATGCCGTCACCGGTCAGCCGATCCCAGGAGCCCAGGTGAATATTGTTGGACCATCATCCAATGACGTGGTTACTTCAAACGCCAATGGTGAATTTTCAATTCCGGCTTTCGCTCCCGACAATTACAGCGTTGATGCCGGTAGTTGGGGATTTCAAACCTATTGTGCAAACAATGTAGCAATCAATTCAAGCACTGTTCCACTCGTTATCAATCTGCAGCCTGGAATCTACGATGACTTCACGTTTGATTTGGGATGGACCGTGTCTGGAGCATCTGGAAATCCATGGGAGCGTGGTGAACCAGTAGGAACCAACTTGTTCGGTACCCAATCAAATCCCGATATAGATGTGAATGGCGATTGCCGTGACCAAGCATATGTAACCGATAACGGTGGTGGGCAGGCTGGTAGTAATGATGTTGACAATGGCAATACGGTGTTGACTTCACCCGTTTTCGACGGAACGCAGTTTCTCAATCCTTATGTGAATTATTACAGGTGGTTTTATAATGCAGGTGGACAAGGCAATCCAAATGATACCCTCACGGTCAAGATCTCGAATGGAGTGACAACCGCCACTTTGGAAACAGTTTTGAACAACACTACGGGTAACGGAACTTGGGTTTCGAAGAGCTACCAGATCGCAACATTCATTACACCTACCAACAATATGCGTTTCATTGTAGAAACCGCTGATTGGCCTACTGCCGGTGGGCACATTGTAGAGGGTGGCTTGGATGTCTTCGAAGTTGTTGAAGGGCCTGCAAGTGTTTCAGAAAACGACCTGCTGACACCATTTGTATTTCCTAACCCTTCTTCTGAATCTTTTACACTCAACCTACGACCCATGTTGTCGAAGGGCTATGTTTTGGTAAATGACCTCGCAGGAAGAACCGTTGAAAAAATTGAAATCCCGATTGGTCAGTCACAGGTCCAATTCGGTGGAAACCTGCCTAATGGTTGCTTCCTCGTTCAAGTGATCGGAGCGGATAAGGTCTCCAACACGGTTCGGGTGAGCAAGGTGAAGTAGAATAGAATGCTATACGTTGAAGCGGAAATGCATCACATCTCCGTCCGCTACGGTATATTCCTTGCCTTCAACGGATAGCTTGCCTGCCTCTTTGCATGCATGCTCTGAACCATATTTGATATAGTCCACATAGTGGATGACTTCGGCACGGATGAATCCTTTTTCAAAATCGGTGTGTATCACTCCTGCAGCTTGAGGTGCGGTCATCCCTTTTGAAATGGTCCATGCACGAACCTCCTTCTCACCTGCAGTGAAATAGGTGGATAAACTCAATAGCCGATAGGCCGCTTTGATGAGTTTGCTAACTCCGGATTCTGATAGCCCTAAGTCTTCAAGGAATATTTTACGGTCATCATAATTCTCCATTTGGGCGATATCCGCCTCGATGGCTGCAGCAATGACCAATACTTCTGCGTTTTCATCCTTGACCGCCTCACGAACCATGTCCACATACTTGTTTCCGGTCAATACCGATTTCTCGTCCACGTTGCAAACGTACATGACCGGTTTTTCAGTCAGCAAATAAATGTCGGCGACAAACTGACGGTCTTCGGCAGTGACTGGCGCTGAACGCGCCGATTTTCCTTGCTCCAAGTGCTTTTTATATACCGATAAAACGTCATATGCCTTTTTTGCTTCTTTGTCTGTTCCAACCCGCGCCGCTTTTTCCACACGTTGTATCTTCTTGTCAACCGCTTCCAAATCCTTCAGCTGCAGTTCTAAATCAATGGTTTCTTTGTCGCGCACAGGGTTGACGCTTCCATCCACGTGAACCACATTTGGGTCGTCGAAACATCTCAGTACGTGTAATATGGCATCGGTTTCGCGGATATTGGCTAAGAACTGGTTACCTAGCCCTTCTCCTTTGCTCGCACCTTTGACTAAACCAGCGATGTCTACGATTTCCACTGTTGTAGGTACTACGCGCTGGGGTTTCACCAAGCGCTCCAGTGTTTCCAACCGTTCGTCGGGTACGGTGATCACCCCGACATTCGGCTCGATGGTGCAAAATGGAAAGTTCGCGGCTACCGCTTTGGCATTGGATAGACAATTGAACAATGTTGACTTACCTACATTCGGAAGTCCAACGATACCGCATTTTAAACCCATGACTTGAAATTTTACTTAGTGTGAATTATTTGATTCGTATTGAATCGATGTTGCAAATTTAGTCCATTTCACCAATCCTCCCAATCCATGAAGTCATCCAGATCCCTTCGCTCTTTCTTAGTTGGTCGCCCAAGTCCGGGTTCGCGCCAAGCCGCTCGTTGGGCAGCCATGGTGCGCATGGCGTCAAGTGTTTCGGAAGGTGTGGTTTCCAAACAGAAATCCTTGACCTTTGCGGCTGGCTGACGGTTTTTTACCAATGCAACCACTTTGAAACTTCGCTCAAAGGCGCCGAATCGTACCGAGAATGTTTCTTCAGTGTGTATGTTTCTGGATGGTTTTACCGGAATTCCCTTGATCTTGACTTTTTCCAATTCACAGGCCTCTGAAGCAAGTCCACGCGTCTTGAAAATCCGAACCGCCCAAAGGAATTTGTCTATACGAACGGTTTCACTCATGGTTTGAGACTTTTTGCTCTCTCATTTTTTTCTCCACCTTCAATAACAGGAACCAAGGAGGCCAGGTCGCAGCTGGTTTTGAATTGGCCAAAAATCACCCACGCTTTCTCACCATCAATTTGCTCCAGGGTACCAACGGTTACACCATTCTCCAATCGCACCTTGCTGCCGATTTTGATTTGCTTTTTCAAAGCTTCTATTTTTTCCCTCCTGAGCCGTTCCACCTCTGCTGGGTTTTCTTTTTTCTTGGGTTTTGTCAATAGCTTTGAATACTTGTCTATGACGGGTTTCTTATCCTTTGCTTTTCTCCACTCCTTCAAAAAAGATCGGTACCTTTCTTCATATTCCCGTGTGATCCGTTCTTCCGCTTTTCGAAGTCTATCCTCCCTTGCCTTATAGTTCCTTTCCAGATCGGTTTTCAATCGCTCATAATTGGAAGTCAACTCTGATAGGTTCCTGTCCTTCTTTGCTGCAGCATCCAATCGGGCATTCAAAAGCTCCCGAT
Source organism: Bacteroidota bacterium (assembly GCA_041159805.1). GTDB lineage: Bacteria > Bacteroidota > Bacteroidia > AKYH767-A > OLB10 > JALRAP01. Next base: position 6,538 of record JBEAXM010000225.1, on the reverse strand, counting down.
TGCTTTCCAATTCCGTTAGTAGTTTTTCGAGTCGCAAGGTTTTGCCTGATACTTTTCTCCTGGCGCTGAGAATTACATCCTTTGGAAGTCCGCTTCGCTCCGCCACCAGAAAAGTGTAAGAGCTTCCAGGTTTGCCTACCACTAACCTGTAAAGAGGTTGTAGCCGCTTGAGATCAAACTCCATGGACCCGTTCAAGATACCAGGGGTTTTGTCGGCCATTACCTTCAAATTGAGGTAGTGTGTAGTGATGATGCCCCAGGCATTCCGATTATTCAACTCTTCCAAAACCGCCTCTGCCAAGGCACCTCCCAAATTAGGGTCTGTACCAGTGCCGAATTCGTCTATCAAAAACAGACTGCTTCCATCCACATGGCTCAGGAACTCCTTCATGTGTTTGAGTCTGGAACTATACGTGCTCAACTCATACTCGATGGATTGGCTGTCGCCGATGTCGACGAATAGGTTATTGAATATTCCGAAGGTTGACGATTCATCTGCACTTACCGGAATGCCTGATTGCAATAGCATTTGCAAAAGCCCGGCTGTTTTCATGCACACGGTTTTACCACCTGCATTCGGACCGCTTATGACCAGTATCCTATTGTCATTTGATAGGTTAAGGTCAAATGGCACAGTTTCTTTTTTTGATTTGTTGTTCTGGATCAGCAGCAGGGGGTGCTTTGCTTTCACCAGGTTGATCAGTGGTTCATTGATTACGGTAGGAACCTTGGCTCCGATCGATATGGAAAAAATGGCTTTTGCCCGGTTGTGATCGATTACAGCCAGCTGTTCTCGGTGAATATTCAAAAGCGGACAGTGTCGGCGCGTGGAATCACTCAGCTCCCTCAGGATCCTACGGATTTCCTTTTCCTCTTCATATTCCAAGGTTGCTATGGTGTTGTTGATCGCCACCGCCTCCTCTGGCTCGAGGAATGATGTTTTGCCGGTGGAAGAGTTATCATGGATGATTCCCGGTAGCACACGCTTCTGTTCGGCCATGATGGCTATCACACGCCTTCCATTTCGACTGCTCTCCTCGGATTCGGTCAGCCATCCTTTTTTGCGGTATTTGGAAATGATTGAACCGTATATTCGGTCTGCTTCAATCCTGGAACGTTGCAAAGCCCTTCTGATGCGGGCCAATTCAGTTGAGGCGGATGTTCGCACCTTGCCGTTTTCATCAATGATTTCAATGATGTTCTTTAGAATGGAGGGCTCGTATGGTGTCGCATCAAACAACTCTTCGAGTGCAAGGAATACGCCTTTCCGGTTTTTGAAGAACGCATACATGTCGCGGATGGTCTCCAGAAAAACCACCAACTCCATGAATTGTGTCTCCGACAAGGTGCTGCCCTCAATCCGCAACAAATTGTTGGTTTTACCTATGTCTGTGTACGAAGTGGCAGGGAACGGTAGACCCGACGAGATGATTTCCTGCATTTGGGTGGTCCTGTTGAGTAAAATCAGGATTTCACTCACATCAGATAGGGGAGCAGTTTGATCAACCAGCTCTTTTCCCATGGTGGAAAGGCAGTTTCCTCTTAACTCCTGCAGGATTTGCCGGTATTCAGAGGTCAGCAAGGAAGAGTCGGGAAAAATCTTCAAGGTGATAGCTTTTTGCAAAGGTAGGTAGCATTTGGAAAGTCGTCCATCAACATATGTTCATAATTCCTTATTGGGTCTGAGGTGTATTTTGACGATGTTTACATGCCATAGTCAAGACCTAATAATCAAAATGGAAACCACTGAATTAAAGAGAATTGCCACTCAGGTGAGGAGGGATATTTTACGAATGGTTCATGCTGTTCAATCAGGTCACCCAGGTGGTTCGTTGGGATGTGCTGATTTTTTTGTGGCGTTGTATGGCAAAGTAATGAGATACAACAAGGGAACTTTCAAAATGGATGGTCGTGGAGAGGATGTTTTTTACCTTTCCAATGGTCATATTTCACCCGTATGGTACAGCGTATTGGCTCGAATCGCTGAATATTTCCCCATAGCAGAGCTCTCCACCTTTCGCAAATTGGATTCCCGATTACAAGGACACCCTGCCACCCATGAGAAACTTCCCGGAATTCGTGTTGCCTCGGGTTCGTTGGGTCAGGGTCTGTCGGTGGCCGTTGGTCATGCATTGGCCAAAAGGTTGGATAAGGATACCGGTGTGGTCTACAGCTTGCATGGAGATGGGGAGTTGCAGGAGGGGCAGATTTGGGAGGCGGCCATGTATGCTGCTGCAAACCGGGTCGATAACCTGATTTCAACTATTAATGTGAACGGCCAGCAAATCGATGGCTCCACTGACAAGGTATTGCCGATGGGCGATTTAAGGGCCAAATTCGAGTCCTTTGGCTGGCAGGTTTTGGATATGGACGGTGGTGATATGCAGCAAATTGTAAATGTCTTGGATGTTGCAAAGTCCTCGCTGGGTAAGGGGCGACCGGTAATGGTCCTGATGAGAACGGAGATGGGTAACGGGGTCGATTTCATGATGGGAACACATAAATGGCATGGCGTTGCTCCCAATGACGAGCAGTTGGAAAAGGCGCTTTCGCAACTGCCACAGACTATCGGAGATTATTGATCGTTATGTTTCTGATGGCTCGCAGGAATTCCAAGCATCTTTTTCTTTCAGCGATTTTTTCGCTGTTCGTTTTTGTGGCCTTTGCTCAAAATCCAGCGCAGCAGCCCATGACAAGGATTTTATTCCTGTTCGATGCATCACAAAGCATGTACGGTCGTTGGGAATCCGACACCAAGTTTGAAATAGCAAAAAGGATACTCACGGAGATTACGGATAGTCTGCAAAAAGTTCCAAATGTTGAAACGGCCTTGCACGTTTATGGGCACACCAAGAGGTTTCCTCCGCAGGATTGTGATGATAATCGTTTGGAGGTTCCTTTTGCCAAAACCAACGCCCGCAAGATCCGCGAGAAATTGGAAACCATCCGCCCGAGCGGCACAACACCCATAGCCCGTTCCTTGGAGGCCTGTAGCAACGACTTTCCCGACTTGAGTTCCAGAAACATCATTATCCTCATCACTGACGGAATTGAGGAGTGTGGAGGTGATCCCTGTGCGGTTTCCCGTGAGCTCCAGAAGAAAGGTATTTTCCTGAAGCCCTTTGTCATCGGTTTGAACCTTTCAGATGAGCTGCAAAAGCAATTCGAATGCGTAGGGACCTTCTTTGATGCGGCCACGGAGTCTACATTCAACACAATCATGAATGTGGTCATCACCCAAGCCCTTAACAACACCACGCTTCAGGTGAATCTTTTGGATGACAATGGCGTAGCTTCAGAGACCAATGTGAGCATGACATTTTACGACTTGTTCAGTGGTGCCATCAAATACAACTTTGTTCATACGATGCATGCCAAAGGAGGCCCCGACACTTTGGTCGTGGACCCTCTTAGCAAATACCGTGTTGTCGTTCATACGGTCCCTCCGAGTATAATTGATACGGTGGCATTGGTTGCCGGTAAACACACACATGTTGGAGTTGAAGCGGGTCAAGGTGATCTGTTCTTGAAGTACGAAGGGTTCCCGGATTACCGTAACGTCAAGTGCATCCTGAGGCTTAATGGTGAAATGGCCACGCTGAATGTCCAGGACTTCAATACCACCAGGCGATACAGGACGGGTAAGTATGATTTGGAGATTTTAACACTTCCACGATTGTATATTCCAAATGTGTCTGTCTCCCAAAGTAAGACCACCACCATCCAGATTCCAAGTCCTGGAATTGCAAACGTGAGCGCATCCAGTCCGGGTTTCGGAGCAGTGTTTTTGGAGGAGGATAACCAGTTGAAATGGGTGGTTGACCTTGATTCGGAAAAAGCCCGGCAGAATTTTTATTTGCTGCCAGGCAAGTATCGGGTCATTTACAGGGCAAAAAATGCCAGGGACTCCAACTATACTTTAGAGAAAACATTCCGAGTCATTTCTGGTGAGTCTTCCGTTGTCAATCTGAATTAAAAGTTCCAAAACCAATTTATGAGAAAAAAATACGTTTTCACTGAAAAAAAAGATACCCGATCCGGTTTTGGCGCCGGCCTTTTGGAGCTTGGTAAGGCAAACCCCTCCGTTGTTGCCCTATGCGCCGATTTAACCGGCTCCCTTAAGATGGATGCTTTTCAGAAGGAGTTTCCTGAAAGGTTTTACCAAGCCGGTATTGCTGAAGCCAATATGATTGGACTGGCCGCAGGATTGGCCACGGGTGGAAAAATACCCTTCACAGGCACCTTCGCTAACTTCTCCACAGGCAGGGTTTACGATCAAATCCGACAGTCGGTGGCATACTCCGAAAAAAACGTAAAAATTTGTGCTTCTCACGCAGGTCTCACGCTGGGTGAGGATGGCGCAACGCATCAAATTCTGGAGGATATAGGCATGATGAGGATGTTGCCTAACATGACCGTGATTTGTCCTGCCGACTATACCCAGACCAAACAAGCAACGTTGGCCATCGCAAACCACCATGGGCCTGTTTACCTACGATTCGGAAGACCTTCTTGGCCTGTGTTCATTCCAGCTGACCTTCCGTTTGAGATTGGTAAGGCACAGATTCTTCAGGAAGGCTCTGATGTCACCATCATTGCCACTGGCCATATGGTCTGGAAGGCGTTGATGGCTTCCGAGGTGCTACACGAGCAAGGCATCATGGCAACGGTCATAAATATGCACACCATTAAACCTTTGGATGAACAGGCAGTCCTACGGGCTGTATCTGTTACGGGATGTGTGGTGACTGCGGAGGAACATCAGCGAAACGGTGGATTAGGAGATGCCGTCGCACAGCTTTTAGCGGCTCATCACCCTGTACCAATGGAAATGGTTGCGGTAGAAGACACTTTTGGAGAAAGTGGCACTCCGGATCAACTTCTTGTGAAATATGGATTGGATACACCTGATATTGTACGTAAAGCATTGAGGGTAATTGAGCGAAGAAATCAAATCAAGGCCGTTTGAATCAATCAATGACTGGGCATCGGTCTCGGACATTGAGCTGGTCGCTTTCTTAAATAATCCGGTCACAACCGACCGGGCTTTTCGTGAGGTGATTGATAGATACCAGAAAAGGGTTTACTATCACGTAAGGAGGTTGGTCATAGACCACGACGATGCATCAGACGTAGTCCAAAACACATTCATCAAGGTTTTTGGCGGAATGGCTTCATTTAGGTCTGACTCGAAATTGTTTACATGGATTTATCGGATTGCCACCAACGAAGCATTGTCTTTTTTGAAAAAAAAACGTCGCAGAATCTTTCTGCCACTTTTGGATATTGAAAAGGACCTTTCTGATAAATTGTCTACCGACCCTTTGGTTAGTGCAGACAAGATCCAATTGAAGCTTCAAAGGGCCATATTGACACTCCCCGAGAAGCAGCGGATTGTTTTCAATTTGCGTTATTATGAAGAATTGCCTTATGAGGAGATGTCGCTGATACTGGGTACTTCCGAGGGTGCTCTTAAGGCATCTTATCATCACGCATACAAGAAAATAGAGAAATATTTGAGCAATTCTTAAACCTACGGCCCCAATCGTCATCTCACAAAAGGAAAAAGCATTAACCACGGAATATCGCCATGAATGATCACCAAAAAAATACCAATGAGGAAACATTGAAGTCCAAGGTTCCATCTGAGGAGATTTTCCTGGTTCCTGATGGCTATTTTGAGAAAGCCCAATCCGCAATACATACGAGCATCAAATCTTCTAAAAACGAACACCCTGTTTGGCCTCGTTACCTGGTTGCGGCCTCCATATCGGCAACATTAATTATTGCCAGCTATTTGATCATGGACAAACTCAATGCCCCCGCTGAATCAGAGCTCAGTCATGAAGAGTTGGCCTATTGCATCCAAATGGAGGGGCTAACCCAGGATATGGTCGCTTTGCACCTTACGGATGATGAATTGGAATCCATCAACACGGAGGAGGACCAGGACGCTATTCAAGATTATCTTATGGAAAACCAAGTTGACATCAACCACCTAACCCTAGATTAAATGAAAAAGACTCTTTTAACTCTGCAATTACTGCTTATCTCCGCATGGGTTTTTGCCCAACCCCACAAAGGTGACGGACCCATCCCAAAGGAGCGGAGGGACAAGATTGAATCGATGAAGGTCGCCTTCTTGACCAAACGTTTAAACATCACCTCGGATGAGGCCAAGGTTTTTTGGCCTGTCTACAACCAGATGAGTGATGAATTGTACCAGCTTCGTGAAAAACGAAGGACTGAAATGCGACAACTACGAGATGATGCCGATAATTTATCTGATAAGGATTATGAGCGTATCTTCGACAGTGATTTGGCATTCAGGCAAGCAGAATTGGATATATTGAAGAAATATCAGCCGCAATTGAAAAAGGTGCTTCCTTTAAAAAAGTTAGCCAAGCTTCCTAGGGCTGAAGAAGATTTCAAGCATGAGCTTTTGGAGCGGATTAAGGAAAACCGAGGTAAAGGCAGCGGCCAATCCGGTGGAAACAAGGGAAGGAATTAAATAAGACAACGGGGAGCAATCCCCGTT
>JBEAXM010000184.1:0-3701 GCA_041159805.1 Bacteroidota bacterium | reverse complement strand
ATGAATGTTACAGCCAACAGCATTCCCGTACAGATTGCTACTTCTAGCAACCCCATTTGCGTGGGAGAATCCATTACCCTTACACCTCAAATCGGCGCCATACAAACAGGATATACACAGGTATCGTTCAGCAACACCAACGACTACAGCATCCCGGACAACAATGCCACGGGCGTTCAATCACCCATCACCGTATCTAACCTCAACCCTGCCACTATCAGTCCTGGCACTGTGGTTTCAGTAGAACTAGGCATCACCCACACTTATACCGGCGACTTATTATTGGAACTGGTTGCCCCATCTGGGGTGAAAATGAAACTTAGCAACCGAAGGGGTGGTGGCGGCGACAATTTTATCGGCACCAATTTCAACATGCTCGCCAACACCCCCATTGCCAATGGAGCTGCACCCTTTACCGGCACCTTCATTCCAGATGAAAACTTCAATCTCCTAACAGGCAATCTGAATGGTACCTGGAATCTGAAAGTAACCGATCTCGCAGGTGTTGACACTGGATCCATCAACCATTGGACGCTAAATCTGAACAACCTGGTACCTGCCCAGTTGAATTATTCTTGGACCTCCTCACCTGCCGGTTTCACCTCCACTGACTCCATCATATCGGTAAGTCCAGGCAATAACACCACCTACCAACTCACCGTTAGCAATCCCTTGAATGGATGTAGCAACACATTCAGCTCGGCCATTACCGTTAACCCATTACCTGTGGTGGCCTTCAATCCCATGCCCACTGCCTGTACCAATATCGGCAGCATGCAGCTCAACCATGGCACACCGTCAGGTGGAAGCTATAGCGGACCCGGCATCATGAATAACCTGTTCTATCCTGTTGTAGCCGGAGTTGGTACGCATTCATTAACTTACACCTTGACGGATGTAAACGGTTGTACCAATCAGGCGACTCAAAACGTGCTGGTGGAACAACCACCTGCTGCACCAGCTACACTGTATGGTAAAACCATGGTTTGCCGAGGTTCAATCCAAAACTACTCGGTGCCTGTTGACCCCAACGCCACCGCTTATGCATGGGTAGTGCCCAGCGGTGTACAAATTTTAAATGGCCAAGGGACGCCCTCTGTGGAGGTGGCATTCGCCAACAACTATCAAACAGGAAATCTTTGTGTTTATGCCACAAATGGGTGCGGTTCTTCAACGTCATATTGTGTAACACTCCAGCGACAAAGCAACCGTTACTGTGCTGTGAAGATTCCCGTAACAAATCCGTTGCGCGATGAGATCCATAATGAAAACACCGTTTTACAGGTCCAACCAAATCCCGCATCCGATAACGTCAATATCCTAGTACAGGGATTCCAGGGTGGCGTAGGACAAATCTCGTTATATGACGCATTGGGTAAGGAGTCCTACAGCCAAAATGTTGTGCTTGACGGAGCAGACCAATCGTTTGCTGTTAACTTATCCCAGTTGCCGCGTGGTGTTTATCTCTTACAATTGAAAACCGAAAGTGCAACCAAGTCCACAAGGATTGTTTTGCAGTAAAAGTTAAGGTCCTTGATCTTGTAAAAGCCGTGCTACAGTAGCACGGCTTTTCTATTTATTTGGACTCCACTATACGTGTTTGAGACCGATGCATTAAACCCCTTCATTCTTTTTTAATCTATCTTTGCGAGGAACATCTTTCCATATAAAACCAATGAAAAAGCTTTTACTTGTACTGATCACCGCCATCGGCTCAATGATTAATCCAATTGTTTTTGCACAACCGGTCAATCGATGTGGCGTGAACGAACATGAACAATGGCTTCAATCGAAAAATCCGAAGCGAGCCCATCAGCGCGAACAGTTCAACCAAATGGTGAACGATTATGCAGACGAGCTACTCAGCTCTAAATCCGCTTTACCTAACATCACCATACCAATTGTTGTGCATTTGGTATATAAAACCGCTGCGCAAAACATCAGTGATGCGCAAATCATCTCACAGATCGACATCCTCAATCAGGACTTCAACCGGCAGAACCCCGACACAGCCAACACACCCGTTCCCTTTCTTCCTGTTGCAGGTATCGCAAATGTGAATTTCTGCCTGGCCACTATTGACCCGGCTGGCAATCCGACAACCGGAATTGAACGTCGACTCACGACCGTAAACTCCTTTAACACGAATGATGCCGTGAAGAGCTTTGCCTCTGGTGGGTTGGACGCCTGGGATCCCAGCCAGTATTTTAACGTTTGGGTGTGTAACCTTGGTGGTGGTTTGCTTGGCTATGGGGAGTTCCCAACCAATCAGCTATCGAACACCTACGGCGTGGTAATCGGATACAACTACTTTGGCAACATCGGTAATGTCAGCGCTCCCTATAACCTGGGTCGCACAGCCACACATGAATTAGGCCATTGCTTCAATCTGTTTCATATTTGGGGTGATGATGGCACCGCCTGCACCGGCAGCGATCAATGCCCTGACACTCCAAACCAAGCCGGCGAGAACTACACCTGCCCTGGATTTCCATCCATCTCCTGCAACAATGGTCCTAATGGCGACATGTGGATGAACTACATGGACTATTCGGATGATGCCTGCATGAACATGTTTACTGCCGGCCAAGTGGCACGTATGCTTGCCGTACTGAACAACGGCCCTTATTCCGATCTGCAAAACTCCACCGCCTGCGGCTCCAGCAACCTCTTCGCTTTGGATGCACGTATTTTGGGAGTTGATGCTCCCACAGGGAACTTATGTAATGGCGTCATCTCACCAATCGTAGAATTGAAAAATCAAGGCGCCGACACATTAACCAGTGTTGTAATCAATTATAACATCGATAATGGGCCGAACCAATCATATACATGGACAGGCTCGTTGGCCAGCTTAAACACAGTAACAGTAACTTTGCCGACCATTTCTTCTGGTCCAGGAAATCATGTTTTTAATGTTGCCAGCTCTTTGCCCAATAACAATCCAGATCAGAATCCGATTAACGATACCGCCTCTTCCACATTTGCAGTGGTTGGACTCGGACAGCCCATCCCTTATGCAGAAGGGTTTGAAGCCACCTTCCCAAACACCGGAGCCATTTTATACAATCCGGATGCCGGCTTCACCTGGGAGCAAACCGCTGCTGCATCCCATACAGGATCTCAATCAATTTACATCAACCACTACGATTACTCCTCCAATGGTGAGATTGATGAATATATTCTTCCAAACTTGGATCTGACCAGTATTAATTCGCCCAAACTGTCATTCTGGTTGGCCTATCGTTTATACACAAATCCCTCTTCTAATCCCAACTATTCCGATACATTGGAGGTGTTGGTTTCCACCGACTGCGGACAAACATTCACCAGTGCCTACAAGAAATTCTCCACGTCACTCGTCACCACACCTGCTCCGTTTTACACCACTGCTGCATTCGTACCTACCGCATCACAATGGCGCCGCGACTCCGTTGATTTGGCTCCTTTCGCATCATTCAACAATGTGGTGATCAAGTTCAGAAGCATCACCGACTATGAGAACAATCTTTATTTGGACGACATCAACATTGACGGAACCACTGGGATTGGAGAGGCGACTCCCGTAAGCGCCTTGGTATATCCCAATCCTGTGAGTGGCCCCTTAACGATAGACCTTAACGGGATGCCTGTTGGCAAAACCGTTTTCGTCCGTATCATAGACATGACAGGCCGACAGGTTAGACTGGATATGGATGTTC
>JBEAXM010000120.1:0-14422 GCA_041159805.1 Bacteroidota bacterium | reverse complement strand
GAAAGGGGCCTGTAAAGACTTTCTGCGCGGTCCCAAAAGCCGGCTCGGTAAGAGGTGCTGAACACGGTGGACAATGAATCCAAACCGCCTTTTGTAATGCTGTTTTTGGCCATCACCGTGTCATCGTCCACAGTGTAGCCATGGCCTATGGTGTTTGCATACACAGTAAAAGCAACTGCGGCGGAAATAATTGCCGCAATGAGAACATGGCGCTTGGGAACAGACACCATTTTTTCAGTTGCGTCTGGCTGGATTTTTCGCAGGGTGGATTTAACGTTTGCTTTTCCCATGACACATGAATGGTCACTCGCGATAATCTATATTTTCGCCAACCCCGGTTGAGCGGAACTTGCCTTCAGCAAGTCTCGATAAAATCCTCGGTAGCGCTTCGATTTTTTTCGAGCTGATGAATTTTTTACGGCCACTCCTAGAAACAATCTCAATTCCAAATGGTGTACCTGTCCTGTAAAAACGGCTGTAATGACTTGCGCTAGAAAACCCCTTGTCTGCCGTCAAACTCACTTCACGAATATCCTCCCAAAGCATCATGGTGAAGTTTTTTTGAAACGGAGTGCGCTTTATGAAGATTCCTTGTTCATTGATGGCTGTTATAAGACCAATGATATGGAATCGGAAAACGAATACAACAGTCAAAATAATTGCCCCAAGAAGATGGGCCCAGTATTCGAAAGAGGATAACACAAATGGGTCGTGCTCCAACATCTTGATGCCGATCCATATAAACGCAGCCATCAAGCCAATCAGATAAAAGAAATAGGAAGCTGACTTCTTCCGATGCTGTCGTTCGTAAAAATTATGTACGGTTTTCTTGTATCCTTTTTCGGATGACATTTTCCAATGAATCTAGCTACTGCGAATTTACAAAAATTAGCCCTACGATCGACTTAATCAGGACGTTGTCTGTTGAAAAGGTTTAAATTTGTTTCCACCCATGGAAAACAAAGCAATCCTTGAACATTTTGAGCAGTGTGAAATCGTTACAGGCACGGTTTTACAGGCAGAGTCCTTCCCCGAGGCCCGAAAACCCGCATTCAAGCTACTCATCGACTTCGGCCCTATGGGACAAAAAAACTCCTCGGCACAAATCACTTCGCTATATAAGCCAACGGACCTTATTGGTCGCCAAATACTCGCGCTCGTCAATATCCCTCCGCGAAACATAGCCGGTTTTGTATCCGAATGCCTGGTGCTCGGTACTGTTTGCAAGGATGGATCCGTAGTTCTTTTGACCACTGAAAGGGCTGTTGAAAACGGAATCAGGGTTTCCTGATTCCAACCCCCATGATTTTCATCATCTATTGTGATGGTGCTATTTTTTAATATTGCTGCGAAGTTCCTAAACCATAAATCCGGCCATAAACACCCAATGCCCTCAACTTCAAATAAAAGACGACCAATCGTCAAACTCGCCGGAATCGGGCTTTATATCCATTGGACCTTTTCCCTGCTGATTGTATACATCATTTATATCAATATGAAAGCAGGACTGGACCCTACGCAAATCAGCTGGTCCGTGCTTTTTGTTTTGGCAATGTTTGTTTGTGTAATCCTCCACGAGCTGGGACATGCACTGACCGCGCGTCGTTTCGGTATCAAAACGGAGGACATCACCCTCTATCCCATCGGGGGAGTGGCCAAGCTGGAACGGATACCAGAAAGGCCTTATCAGGAGCTTTTGGTTTCCATAGCCGGGCCATTGGTCAATATCGCAATCATGCTGCTTCTGTTGCCGTTCTTCTATGACACAGATGTTATACAGATGCTAGGCAATGACGGTGGCATCATCACACCTGCTAATTTTTTAACCTCGTTGGCCTTTTTGAATGTATGGCTCGCCCTTTTCAACCTCATACCCGCTTTTCCTATGGACGGAGGCAGGATCTTGCGCTCCTTGTTGGCCATGCGCTTCTCGCGACTCAAGGCCACCGCTTATGCAGTTGGTATCGGTAAAATCCTTGCCTTCGGATTTATCATCGCAGGTTTTTTTTACAATCCGTTCCTGATATTCATAGGGGTGTTTGTCATACTTGGAGCACAAGCAGAGTATGAAATGGTGAAAAACAAGGATGCAGTCACGGGTTTGACATCATCGGATGCCATGATGTCTCAATGGCATGAGTTCGAAGCAGACCAACCTCTATCATCCGCCATAGATGCATTACTGAGAACCGATTCGAAATCATTTCTCATTCGTGAAAATGGCACTTATGTGGGAACACTTGATAGGGACACCATGATCAAGGCGCTTCGTGATCGGGGAGATTCCGTGCCAATCGGAGACGTTTGTGACAGGCAACTATCATATGTGGATATGGAAACGCCGGTTGATCATGTTTTTTCGCGCTTTCGCGACGACAGGGTGCCTTTGGTTTTGGTTATGGACAAGGGGAACCTGGTTGGGGTGATCGATGCGGAGAATATCGCTGAGCTGATTTTGGTTAAACAAGCCCTGAAAAAGGAAAATTAACACGTCCATTATGAGTCATTTTCCGTGGTGGACGCTGCTCGCAGGTATTGGATCCTTCATGTTCGGCATGTATGTGATGGAGCAAGCCCTACAACAATTGATGGGTAGGACCTTTAAGCTGTTTTTACGAAGGCAGACAAAAAGACCTCTTCAGGCGGTTGCGTCAGGTGCAATTGCCACCGCTTTGCTTCAAAGCAGTTCGATGGTTTCACTGATGGTGATGTCCCTGGCTGGAGCAGGTGTTATTGGACTTCAATCCGGATTGGGGCTGATATTAGGTGCAAATTTAGGTACCACTGCAACCGGATGGCTCGTTTCCGTTTTCGGTTTCCGTTTCGACCTGCCCGACCTGGCTTATCCACTGCTGGCTTTGGGCGGAATAGGTGCGGTGTTCCTAAGAAACATCAAGTGGCAGTCGTTTGCCCGTGCCCTTGCCGGCTTCAGTCTGATGTTTGTGGGCATTGGCCTGATGCGGGATTCATTTATCAACCTTGCTGATTATACATCCAATCTTCAAATAGACAGCCATTCACAGCCATGGTATGTTCTATTGGGGTTCATGCTTGCCGCAGCACTGCATTCGAGCTCTGCAACAGTTGCATTGGCGTTGTCATCCATGGCTGGCGGATTGATCGGCCTGGAGCATGCAATGCTGTTGGTGATCGGTGCCGACTTAGGCACAACCATGACGGCTTTGCTGGCTACATTGAAATCAAACACATCCAAACGACGGGTAGGGTGGTCGCAAATCCTGTTCAATGTGTTTTCCGCTTCCGCTGCATGGCTCATGTTGCCGTTGTATCTGAACTTCATAACAGGAGTCTTGGAAGTTCATGACCAACTGCTGGCATTGGTGTCTTTTCATTCCATGATGAACCTGGTGGGAATATTACTGGTGCTCCCTTTTGTTAACCCCTTTTGTAATGTCATTACCTGGATGGTTCCACCTTCCAACGACTCACTCTCCGTCAGCATTCACGATTCCAATCCGAACGAAACACAAACCGCATTGGATGCACTGCACGTGGAGTCGCACAAGTTCCTATCCAGGTCATTGTCACTCCTGCGGAGTTATTTTGATATCGAGCAAGTGGCTGCCTCACATCATGTCCGCAAGTATGATGATTTAAAAAAATACGAGAATGAAATCGCCATTTTCGGATTGAAGATGCAACGAACCCCTTTGTCCGAATCCGATGCTTCCGAGCTTGGACTTCTCGTCCAGTCCATTCGAAATGCTGCAACCGCGGTAAAGGACATCAAGGATATTGAACACAATCTGGATGAACTGCGGAATTCAGCATCCGATGAGCTCTTCGGTTTTATAATACCTTAAAACACTGCCAGCGGGAATTTTATCAGCAGTTGCAAACTACACTTGACCAACACGGATTGGACAAAACCGAAGCGATGCATCTATTGAACGACGTCGCTTCCACCACACATCGAATGGCTTCCGATGATGTTTACAGGCTTTTTTCCGGGAAAACCCATCATGAAATCATGATTCCCTCCTTGCTGAATGTGATCCGGGCGGTAAACAACTCCAATGAGTCGTTGATGCGCTCCCTTTTGATTGATGGAGCAACAGGGAAATAGTACGACCTAGGTCTTTTCAAGGTTGACGTAAATCATGGTCTTTGGTTGATAATCGTCAGTCATGCCCGAATACGCTCAATTCTAATTTTGGTGCATCAGAAAACAATTTATTATTAACCATCAAAATCCCAACACCATGTCACTAATCAAAAAAAACCAAGGAGGTTATTTCTCCTTCCGCCCGTTCTTCAATGAACTCTTCAACGATCGCGTTTCGCTCAACCGGATGTTCGATGGGGAGGAATTTCCTGCAGTGAACATCGTTGAAAACGACAACAACTATGAAATCGAGGTAGCAGCACCGGGAATGAAGAAGGATGACTTCAAAGTTGAGGTCGAAAATGGAATCCTCACCATATCAGCAGAGAAAAAGGAGGAAAAAAAGGAATCCAAGAAGAACTATACCCGTCAGGAGTACTATTATAGTTCATTTACAAGGTCGTTCACCCTTCCTGATAATGCTAAAGAGGATGGTTTAGCCGCCCGTTATGAGGATGGAATGCTCAAACTGACTGTTTCCAAGAAAGCGGTTTCGGTATCCAAGGCAAGGGAAATCGAAGTGGCTTGATAAAGCCAAACGGTTTATTTGGGTTAGCAGGGGGCTTTAGTCCCCTGCTTCTGTTTTACATGGTTGTTGTTTCTTATTTTTACCCGGTCATTTAAACATCTTCACATTATGACCAGGATTTGCCTGTTCGTGTTGCTTTCTTTTTTTTCGGCGACTGGATTAAGCGCCCAAGAAAGGCCAGCCCTTATGCCTATGCCTCTTGATGTTCAATGGGGCACACAACGAATGAGTCTCGACAAGGGATTCCATGTGGTGATTTCTGATCAAACGGAGACAAGGGCCTATAAGGCCGTGCTTCGGTTTTTGCGTAGGTTCAATGACCGCACCCATCTGATGACTGCAGTTGACCCTGTTAAAAGGTCTGAAGCCGTTAAAGGCGTTGGTCTCGAAATCCGCTATGAGCGTATGGGTGATTTACTACCAGGCGAAGACGAATCTTATAACCTTGAGGTCACTGGTGATCGAGCCGTGATAACAGCAAAAACGGACCTTGGGGTGATTTATGCCCTTGAGACAATGCTTCAGCTTATTTCATCCGATGACCGTGGTTATTATTTGCCAGGCGTTGTAATCAAAGACGCTCCCAGGTTCCCTTGGCGGGGATTGTTGATTGACGTTTGCAGGCATTGGGCGCCCATTGAAGTCCTCAAGCGAAACATTGACGGCATGTGCATGATGAAGATGAATGTGCTTCACTTGCATCTTACCGAAGACCAAGGATTTCGAATCGAAAGCAAGACACACCCCAAGCTGCATCAGATGGGTTCAGATGGTTTTTTCTATACCCAGGAGCAAATGAAAGACATCATCCGCTATGCCGGGGAAAGGGGTATTCGGGTGGTTCCCGAGTTCGATATGCCAGGCCATGCGAGCAGTTGGATGCCCGGTCACCCGGAGCTATCCTCCGGACCTGGCCCACATGCCATCGAACGAAAGTTTGGTGTGTTCGACCCAACCATTGATCCCACCAAGAAATCAACATACAGGCTTTTGAATAAGTTCCTTGGTGAAATGGCGCGGCTCTTCCCCGGCCCTTATATGCACATCGGTGGCGACGAAAACAACGGCAAACAATGGGATAAAAATCGCGACATACAGGAGTTCATGCGCAAAAACAAGATTAAGGACAACCACGAGCTCCAAAATCATTTCAATAAGAAAGTAATGGCCATTCTGAAAAAGCATGGCAAAAAAACCATTGGTTGGGATGAGATTTTGCAGCCCGGGTTACCCCAGGATGCAGTGATACAGTCATGGCGAGGAAAGGAAGGTTTGAAAGAAGCTGCTGGCAAAGGATACCAGGTGATCTTATCAAATGGATACTATATCGATCTTTCACAACCCACATGGCAGCATTATGCAAATGATCCCTTGCCTGTGGGGTTAGGCCTCACCGCAGAACAAGAGAAAAGGGTTCTCGGTGGAGAGGCCACCATGTGGGCCGAGCTGGTTACACCTGAAACAATCGACTCCCGCATTTGGCCGCGTACCGCCGCCATCGCCGAAAGGTTATGGTCCGATCGTTCTGTAAACAATGTGTTGGATATGTACCGTCGGCTCGAAACCATTTCCATACGGTTGGAGGAGGTTGGACTCACACACATTAAAAATCGTGACATGATGTTGCGCAGATTGGTGGGAAATCAAAATATCGATCCGCTGGTTCGTTTGGTGGAGGTGGTGGAGCCATTGAAGGAATACAAGCGTCATGCGCAAGGGGTTTCCTACAGCACCGACCTTCCATTTTCTCGTTTGCCCGACATAGCAGTGCCAGATGCAAGTACCGCAAGGCAATTCCGTTTACTGTGTGAACAGTTGGTGATGAAGCGCGACGCATCTGTAAAACCTCAAATCCTGGATTTTCTGAATATGTGGATTGAAAACCATAAGAAGGTGGTGCAGGTTAGCAATAACATTCCTGCATTGAAGGGCTGGGTCAGCATGTCCGAGCAGCTCGTTAATGTATCTAAGCTTGGTATAGAGTGCCTCGATTTTATGGACCGACGCCAAGTGATAACCGACGAATGGGTCAAGCAAGGATCAAACACCCTGGAAAGCGCACGTAAACCCGTTGATGAAGCAGAGCTGATGGTGGTCGAGGGAATTCAAATCTTGTTCAACCATGCATTACCAAAATGAAGCTGGAAGTATGTACTGAAGGAATCGACATGAGCGTTGCAGCAGCGAAGGCAGGTGCTACGCGTTTGGAGTTGTGCTCGTCGCTGGCTTCGGGTGGGCTTACGCCCTCAGCAGGAGTCATTCAGCAGGTGTGTGGCAAGGTTTCCATTCCGGTTCATGTGATGATACGACCCCGTTCAGGCGATTTTTTATACAGTCAATCAGAATTTGAATCCATGCTTGCGGATGTCCATATCGCTTCGCGCTATGGGGCCTCAGGTATCGTTTTCGGAATCCTCGATCGCGATGGCATGATTGATCTCGAGCGTTGTAAAAGATTGATGGATGAGGCCGGAAGCATGGTCAAGGTTTTTCATCGCGCATTCGACATGTCTGCCGACCCTTATCGCAGTCTGGATGATTTAAAACACCTTGGAGTGGATATCCTGCTGACATCCGGTAGGCGACAAACTGCAATAGAGGGAATGGAGGTGATCCGACAATTGGTTCATCGTTCAGATGGACAAATAGAAATCATGGCGGGTTCCGGTGTCAACCCCACCAATGCCGTCCGGCTGGCCTCTACCGGTGTGGCTGCCTTGCACTTCACATCGAAAAAGGCAAGTATGGGCGGTATGCTTTATAAAAACACCGAATTGCAAAACATGGGTTCAAGTCCACAGGATGAGTACTCCATGGAGATGTTTGATGCAGATAAATTCAATGCCATCAGTAATGCCGTTGCCTTTTATTAAGTCCATCGTTGTTATATGCTTCATCCTGATCATCGGAGCTTGTAGCGATAGGATTTCCAGGGCGCCGCTCCGTATCAATCCGCAATTGGAATGGACATTGTCCAATTTGAATAACGACACCACCAGCTCAATTTCCATGAACAAGGCCGTTGTGCCTGGCTTTGTTCAACTTGAATTGAAAAGTCGAAACTTGTTGGGGCATTATTCTTCTTCCAGCGATGCCGATATGTATTCGATTTATGATTCGGTAGCCAAGGAAACCTGGCAATATCAAACTTATTTGAACGTCTCTGATTCATTATACAGTTATTCTCATATCGATTTGGTTTTCGATGGCATTGACACCTTTGGTGATATCTACGTCAATGATTCATTGGTTGAGCGCACCGATAACATGTTCAGGACGTGGCGCATTCCAGTGAGACGATTTTTGAAAAAAGGTGTCAATGAAATAGCTGTGGTGTTGAAACCTGTTGTGTCGGAAGGTAATTTGTTGAAGCAAAAGATTCCTTATGTTTTGCCGGCATCCGATCCGGTTGCTCCTATGATATCCCCTTTCATCCGGAAGGCTCCCTATCAATTCGGTTGGGATTGGGCTCCGCGCTGCCTGACCACGGGCTTATGGCGTCCGGTTTCCTTGGAGGCATATGACGCGTTCCGAATTAACTCCATGCACATCCGTTTAGTTGAACAGGTCGACAGTATTGCATGGATGGATGCCGCAATTGAAATCACAAACACAAAAGCATCAGGGGATGTAGTAATTAAAATTCGTGATTCTTTCCGTCAGTTCCGACTGACTGGCAAAGACACCACGGTTCATGTACCGTTCAAAATCGTGAATCCTGAATTATGGTGGCCCAACGGCATGGGATCCCAGTATTTATACGATATCAAGGCCCACGCTTTTGTTGATGGATTATTGATGGATTCCATATCCATAACTACAGGCATTCGAGACAGTGAATTGGTCATGGAAAAGGATTCCGTTGGCACATCGTTTTTTTTCAGGATAAATGGGAAACCTGTTTTTGCAAAAGGGGCCAATTACGTCCCAAACGGGCACTTTCCCGGAGCGGAAGGAGATGACAAACGGTTACAACTACTCAAAGATGCCGCCGCCGTTGGCATGAACATGATCCGCGTATGGGGTGGAGGAGTGTATGAGGATGACAGGTTTTATCAAATCTGTGATTCACTGGGACTGATGGTGTGGCAGGACTTCATGTTCGCATGTGCCATGTATCCCTCCGACACATCGTTTATCAGAAATGTAGAACAAGAGGTTTCCGATCAGTTAAGGCGTTTAAGGAACCATCCCTCTATTGTTCTATGGTGCGGCAATAATGAATCCGACGTGGCTTGGAAGAACTGGGGCTGGCAAAAACAGTATGGAATCGGTCTGGAAGATTCCATCACCATCCGCAAGGGATATGAAATGTTATTCCTTGATAGGATACCTTCATTGGTCCAAAGATTCGCTGCCGGCACACCATATGTGCATAGCTCACCGCTTAGCAATTGGGGTAAAAGGGAGAATTTCAATCACATGAATATGCACTATTGGGGTGTATGGCACGGAGAAGAGCCCATAGATTCCTTCAAAGTGAATATCCCCAGATTCATGTCGGAATACGGAATGCAGTCTTATCCCGCATTCAACAAGATTATTGAGGCAAACAACGGCTTGGCACCTGAGCTGAACGGACCCTTTATCGCCAACAGGCAAAAGAGCTACAAAGGGAACAGACTCCTTTTAAAATATATCGAGGGCGAATATGGTCCTGTTCGTTCCACCGAGGAGCTTTGTTATTTGTCGCAGTTGCATCAAGCCGATGCCATGTCCATAGCCATCGAGAGCCATCGCCTGAACTATGGAAAATGCATGGGTACGCTTTTTTGGCAGTTGAATGATGTTTGGGATGGAGCATCCTGGAGCACTATTGAATCAAATGGTAAATGGAAGGCTGCGCATTACGAATTGAAACGACTTTATGGAAACGATATCCTTATAGTGGAGCAATCAAGCGACACCGTTGTAGTGTATGGCCAGCAATTTTCCGATGAAAGCAAAACATATGGCCTAGGTTGGGAAGTTGTAAGTTTTTCCGGAGAGCTTATTTCAAAGGGATCAATCAGCACATCAAAAGTTGGGCCTTTTAAAAACAAATTAATTTCAATAGCATTGAGCGATTTGCTCCACTCATCCAATCCTCTCGGCTCTTATCTTCAGTTGAATTTATTTCAAGCGGATTCTGTTGTTGCATCGAAGACACACTTTTTCAATCATCCCAAACATTTGATGTTATCGCCAACGGAAATTAGATGTAAAAAACTGGATGTTTCTTCAGGGAATCAACGGTTCGAATTAACCACAGAACAATTTGCCTATGGAGTGATGATTGACCCCATTCCAACTGCAGGTAACTGGTCTTTCAATTATTTTCATCTCCATCCCGATAAACCAGTCATCGTGTCACTGCCTGTGGTTACTGAAATTGGCTGCGAAACCCTGAAGTTCAGAAGTTTCGTTCCCTCTTTACGATAGGGGTGTTACAACATCACCCTTTGATTTTAAGTTGCTGATAAACAATATTTTGTGCCGCAAGTGGTCAAAGCAGTGGCATATCGAAACAATTTGGTTTTCAGTAATGTTAGGATACATAAAGTGTTAAAACCGGACGTATCCAGTGAATCCCGCAAATTGGCAACATAGGTTGCTCGAAAAAAGCAAGTCAGCCCGTGAAGCTTACTCTTCACAGCAGCTAGACTTTGAATTCACGGGAGAAGCCCTTGAGGCCGCTTACGGTTATTGCGACCGGCTTACATCTATTCACAGCAAGAGTTTTCATCTGGCTTCTGCAATGTTGTCACCAGAAAAACGAAAAGCCACACGCGCTTTGTATGCGTTTTGTCGGACATCAGATGATATTATTGACAATCCCATTCGTTTTAATGAAAATGCCGCCGAAGATTGGCGAGCCCGGGCGCTTGTGGGTGCTCCTTTGGCCAACGATCCTGTGTCTTTTGCTTGGCTGCACGCACGTAAGTCGTTTGAAATACCTGTTGGATATGCACATCAACTTATTGATGGAGTCGCCGCAGACCTAACCAAGCAACGTTATTTGAACTTCGATGAGTTGGCCGAATATTGTTACGGAGTTGCCTCCACGGTCGGACTCATGAGCATGTGCATCGTTGGATATCGGGATGAAGAAGCGGTTCCACATGCCATCAAGCTTGGAGTCGCTTTGCAGTTGATCAACATCTTACGCGACATATCCGAAGACTACCGCATGGGGAGGGTTTATCTTCCACAAGATGAGATGCGTTCATTCAATGTAAGTGAACTGCACATCAGGGATGGAATCAACGATGAAAACTGGAGGGCCTTCATGAAGTTTCAAATCGAACGTGTTCATCAATTGTACAATGAATCGTGGAGAGGGGTCAACTATTTGCATCCGTCTGGCAGAATGGCTATTGCCGCGGCATTGTTATTCTACAAAGGCATCCTCAACAAAATCGAACAGAACAATTATGATGTGTTCTCCCAACGGGCCGCATTGAGCGGATGGGGTAAAATCAAAATGATACCCAGGATCTGGTTTGAAAATTCTTTTCAAACCGCACAATCATTCAACATTTCCAGCAAATAAACATTAGCAATGGCTAAGAACAAAAAAGAAATCATAGTGATCGGCGCCGGCTTCGGCGGATTGTCAGCCGCTATCAGACTCACGGCAGCAGGTCACAACGTGACTTTATACGACAAGCGCGACAAGCCAGGTGGTCGTGGATACCAATATGAAATCAACGGGTTCAAATTCGATGGTGGACCAACGGTGATGACGGCTCCTTACATGTTCGATGAGCTTTTCGCCCTTGGCGGGAAAAAGCGTGAGGAGTATTTTGACCTCATACCCTTGGATCCATTCTACAAGATCTTCAACAAGGAGGGGGAGGGCTACAGCTACTTCCGTGACATGGATAAGGCCAAACAGGAAGTGGCACGTTTTGCCCCGGGCGACGTGGATGGTTTTGAAAAGTTTGTGAATTCCACCGTTGAGGTGTTCAAGCGTTTTCACCCCTACACCGAGAAGCCCTTCCTGAACTTCAAGGACATGTTGCGTATCATGCCCGACATGTTCCGTACAAACACATTCCTTCCCATGTATCACTATGCGGCCAGATATGTCAAGGATGATTTCATGCGCAGGGTTTGTTCATTCCATCCGCTTTTGGTCGGAGGTAATCCGTTTGATACGCCATCCATATACGGCCTCATCATTCAATTTGAAAAAGAATGGGGAGTCCATTATGCCCGCGGAGGCACAGGTGCCGCTGTTGCGGGACTGGCCAAGCTATTCGAGGATCTGGGCGGCACGCTTCGACTCAATACGGAGGTTTCTGAAATCGTAATTGAAAACGGCAGAGCCACTGCTGTTCGCTTGCCAGATGGTGAAATACACAAGGCCGATGCCATTGTTTCCAATGCAGATGTTGCGTTCACCTATAAGAACATGATTGCAAAGCGTCACAGGCCTTTCAAACTGGATCTCTATTTCGATAACCTCCAATACAGCAATTCCTTGGTGGTTATTTATTTCGGTACCAAGAGGCGTTACCTGGACAGCAAGTTGGCTCATCACAACATCATCCTTGGTGAGAGATACAAGGGTTTGTTGGGCGACATCTTCAACAAGAAAAAACTGACCGATGATTTCTCACTTTATTTGCACATGCCCACCATTACCGATGAAAGCATAGCACCCGAAGGATGCGAATCGTTTTACGTGCTGTCCCTTGTCCCGCATTTGGATGCCAATATCGATTGGAAACAGGCAGGCCCTGAATACAACAACCGTATCCTATCCTTTTTGGAAGAGAAATACCTGCCCAATCTCAAAGAGAACATTATTGCCCAGCACAGCATCGACCCCGTACATTTCAATCGTGACTTGAACTCACACAAGGGCGCTGCTTTCTCGGTCAAGCCTTCTATCCTGCAATCCGGATGGATGCGTCCTCACAACAAATCATCTTTCTTTGAAGGGCTTTATTTCGCTGGGGCGGGAACCCACCCCGGGGCAGGAGTTCCAGCCGTAATAGCATCCGGAAAAATCGCTGCAAATCTGATAGATCCGGAAAGCTCGGTTGTCACCAAGCGACATCAACGCACATATCAGGAGGAATTGTTGGAGGTCTGATGAATCATCACCCATCGTTCATATCGCCTGGATTCAAGAGTAACTCCCAGGAATGTGACATACCCGTGTTGGATGTGTCGGGAACCATCCCCGAATGGGTGGATGGCTTCCTGCTGCGCAATGGTCCCGGAATGGTTCATGCCGACAAGCCGATGCGGCATTGGTTCGATGGATTGGCAATGCTTCACCAGTTCAAAATCAAACAGGGGGGCGTATCATACAAAAGCCGTTTCATAGATTGTGTTGCGTATCGTAGCTTCAAGGATACAGGCAAATTCCTCTACTCGGATTTTGCAACGGATCCATGCCGGTCATTGTTTGCAAAAATCCAAACGCTGTTCAGTAAGGATCCCATGATCACCGACAGTGCCAAAGTCAACGTCGGCTACATGAACGGTGGCACATATGCCCTCGGAGAACCGATCATGCAGATACGCATCGACCCCGAAACCCTTCAGACTCTTGGGGTTTTTGATTATGGATTGACTGCCAGAAGTCGTATGACCACAGCCCATCCACACCAAGATCATGGTGTCTCCTACAACCTGGTGGTAGAGTATGGTCCCATTAACCATTACTCCATTTACCGTATGGGTGCTGAAAGCAAAAAGATTGCTTCCGTGCCCGTTTACGAGCCTGGATATATGCACAGCTTTGGAATGAGCGAACGTTATTTTATCATCGCTGAATCACCCCTGGTTGTACAGTCGTTGAAGCTTGCCTTCAGGTTCAAGCCGTTCATCGAAAATTTCAAATGGAAGCCCGGCAACGGAAGCAGATTCATTCTCATTGATCGGGCCACAGGCAAAAAAGCAGCTGTCATACCTTGCGACCCCTTTTTCACTTTCCACCATGTGAATGCATTCGAAAAGGATGGGAGTTTAACAGTTGACATGGTTACTTATGAAGACGCCTCAATTGTTGATCGCTATTACGTCAATCGATTGGAGGAGACCGATAACCAACTGCCCAAGGGGAGACTTGAAAGGTTTGTCATGGATCCTGAACGGGCAATGTTGAAGTCCCGCAAAATCATTTCAGAAGAATGTATGGAGCTGCCCCATATCGATTACCACATGTGTCATGGGGATCCTGACTACAGATACGTTTATGCATGTGGAATTGATTCTGGACACCCTGAAGGTTTTTACAATCAGCTGGTGAAGGTTGACGTTGAAACGGGACAGCATTTGAAATGGAGCCAGATAGGATGCTATCCGGGAGAGCCCGTATTCATATCTTCGCCCAACGCATCAGCACAAGACCACGGAGTCCTTTTGAGTGTTGTTCTTGATCCAGCGGAAAACAATTCATTCCTACTTGTGTTGGATGCAAGCGATATGACTGAAATAGCCCGCGCCCGCGTCCCCCACACCATCCCATTTGGCTATCATGGAACATTCATTGAAACCCAGCAACAAAATGCTTAAATACGTTTTTTCACTTCTCATCCTATTCCCATCTCTAATCACTCCGGCTGGCTCCGAAACCAGCGTAAAATCCTCCACTGCCAGCGTTCGTGTAGTGGTCAAGGGTATTAAACCGGTCAAAGGGAATGTCGGGCTTTTGATATTCAATTCCAAGCAAGGCTTTCCTTCAGACGAGAGGAAGGCGCTCAAGCAATCCGTCATCCAGGTTACGGCTTCAACCATGGAGTATGTTTTTGAGGGATTGGCCCCAGGAA
>JBEAXM010000112.1:0-5400 GCA_041159805.1 Bacteroidota bacterium | reverse complement strand
ATGGGTGAATTCATTGGCAAGGATCTCATAGGCATCAACTATGAACAGCTCCTTCCGTATGTAAAGCCAGAAGGAAAAGCCTTTACTGTGATATCCGGTGACTTTGTAACCACTGCCGACGGAACCGGTATCGTACATACGGCATCGGTTTTTGGCGCGGATGACTTCCGGGTTTGCAGAGAAAACGGCATCAGCTCGATTCTTGTTCCTGATGTAAACGGCCACCTTTCACCCGTTGTTGATAAACGCGGCAGGTTTGTGAAGGAGATTTCCGACTTCGCAGGCGAGTATGTGAAGGAAGGGTATTTGAGCGAGGAGGAAAAGGAAGCTGAGCGCAAGAAACAAGGACGGGACAAATACTTGAGTGTCGACGAACGAATCGCCATCAAACTGAAATCTGAAAACAAGGCATTCAAAGTAGAGAAATACGAACACTCCTACCCCCATTGTTGGCGAACCGACAAACCTGTTCTTTATTATCCGCTCGACTCGTGGTTTATTAAAACAACCGCCTGTAAAGAGCGTTTGATCGAACTGAACAAAACGATAAACTGGAAACCGGAATCAACAGGAAGTGGCCGTTTCGGAAATTGGTTGGAGAACCTTGTTGATTGGAACCTGAGCAGATCCAGGTATTGGGGAATACCCCTCCCGATCTGGACCACCGAAGACCGAACAGAGCAAATATGCATCGGATCCATACAAGAGCTTCGCGAACAGATATCCAAGGCAAACGCGGCAGGAATCGTCAACCAGGTGAATACTGAAGATCCGGGTTTTGATTTGCATAGGCCTTACGCCGACGAAATCACACTGGTTTCGGCCAGTGGCAAAAAAATGTATCGGGAAAGCGACTTGATTGACGTTTGGTTTGATTCGGGAGCCATGCCCTATGCCCAATGGCACTATCCTTTTGAGAACATAGAGGAATTTGAAAAATCCTTCCCTGCCGACTTCATTGCTGAGGGCGTGGATCAGACTCGTGGATGGTTTTTCACCCTTCACGCCATCGCTGTGATGCTGTTCGATAGCGTTGCCTTCAAGAATGTTGTATCCAATGGACTTGTTCTGGATAAGAACGGCAACAAGATGTCGAAGCGGCTTGGCAATGCAGTAGATCCGTTTGAAACGATTGCCAAGTATGGTGCCGACAGCACACGTTGGTACATGATTTCGAATGCCCAGCCATGGGACAACCTACGATTCAATGAAGAAGGAATTGTGGAAGTGCAACGCAAGTTTTTCGGAACGCTTCATAACACTTATTCGTTCTTCTCGCTTTACGCGAACATCGATGGCTTCACCTTCTCCGAACAGGAGATTCCGATTGACGAAAGACCGGAAATCGATCGATGGATCATATCGGAGTTGAATTCGCTGATCAAGGAAGTTGATGGCTGTTATGCAGACTATGAACCCACAAAAGCGGCGAGAGCCATTCAGCACTTCACTGATGAGCACCTGAGCAATTGGTATGTGCGCTTATGCCGAAGGAGGTTTTGGAAAGGGGATTACAGTGTGGACAAGATCGCTGCATACCAAACCTTGTATACCTGCCTGGAAACACTATCCATCATCATGTCCCCTATTGCACCGTTTTTCTCAGACCGGCTTTTCTGCGACTTGAATCAAACCACCGGAAAAAAACCAACAACTTCCGTTCATTTGGCAGATTTCCCACCATTCGATGAAATCCTGATAGACAAGTTGCTCGAAGAACGGATGGAGCTGGCGCAACAGATTTCATCCATGACCTTGGCCTTGCGTAAAAAAGTGAACATTCGAGTAAGGCAGCCGCTTTCCAAAATCATGATACCCGTGGATGAAGCCGGATTACGTGAGAAAATCGAGTCCGTGCAACACCTGATTCTGGCAGAAGTGAACGTGAAAGAGATTGATTTCATTTCAGGTGATGGCAACATGCTCATCAAAAAAGCAAAACCGAACTTCAAAATACTGGGTAAAAAAGCTGGTCCACTGATGAAGGCCCTTGCCGATAAAATCGGACAGCTTTCCCAAGATGAGATTCGTTCCTATGAATCGACTGGAGCGCTTTCTTTGGAAATAGGTCAAGAATCCTTTTTGCTGGATGAAAATGATATGGAGGTTTCTTCCCAAGATATACCAGGCTGGGAAGTAAACTCGGTTGGTCGCATTACCGTTGCGCTCGACGTAACACTTACTCCGGAACTGCGAAATGAGGGTTTGGCCAGGGAACTGGTTAACCGAATTCAAAACCTTAGAAAAGAGAAGGGCCTTGAGGTGACGGATCGTATTTCATTGGTTATCAGTACACATCCTGAAGTCAACCCCGCTGTTGAGGGTAATTTGGACTATATTTGCAATGAGATTCTCGCATCTTCGTTAAACATAGTGGAGTCTGTTACGGGTGAGGGTGTTGATGATTTGGAGTTGGATGAAAACACCCGTATCAAGGTCCAATTAAAAAAATCGTAACCATGGCAGCAGAAAAAACACGCTACAGCGACGCCGAACTCCAGGAGTTCAAGGAACTTATCATGCAAAAGCTCGATGATGCACGTCGGGAGCTTTCCAATTTACAAGCCCAGCTTAACAGCTCCAACGATCATGGAACAGATGATACTGCCAGCACCTTCAAGGTTCTGGAAGACGGATCAGATACTTTGGCAAAAGAGGAAGCCGGACAACTTGCCGCTCGTCAACGCAAGTTCATCGAACAGTTGGAAAACGCGTTAATCAGGATTGAAAACAAGACCTACGGGGTTTGCCGTGTTACTGGAAAGCTGATTCCAAAGGAACGGTTACGTGCGGTACCGCACACTACCCAGAGTATCGAAGCTAAGCTGAACCAATACAAGGACTGATATTATTTTTCAGGTAATATCCGTTCAAGGGCTGAAAGAATCATGTCAGTCCTTGAGCATCCACAAAACTCGTATGCGCCGACCGATTCTTATCATCCTGGCTGTTTTGCTAGCGGACCAAATGCTGAAATTCTGGATCAAGACCAATATGTACTTGGGCCAGGAATATCACATTGCCGGAGATTGGTTCATCATCCATTTCACAGAAAACAATGGCATGGCTTTCGGGATGGAATTCGCAGGTGAATACGGCAAACTTTTTTTGAGTCTGTTCAGGATTGTGGCCGTTACCGGGATTGCCTGGTATCTTACCAAGTTGGTTAAGGAAAAGGTGCATTTTTTACTCACAACCTCTATGTCGCTAATCCTGGCCGGCGCCCTTGGCAATATCATTGATAGCGCTTTTTATGGAATGATGTTCTCCTCAAGTGACTTCCGTATCGCAGAATTCCTACCTGCCGAGGGGGGCTATGCCACTTTCCTGCATGGAAAGGTGGTGGATATGTTCTACTTTCCAATCATAAAAGGATTTTTACCTGACTGGATTCCATTCTGGGGAGGGGATTACTTCATATTCTTCAGGCCTGTATTCAACATTGCTGATGCGTCCATCAGCATAGGGGTGTTACTTATTTTGATTTTCCAATCCGTTATTTTCAAAAAAACGGAGTCCCCCGAGATTGAAAAGGAGGGCTAGGCCTGATCGCCTGTTTACTTCCTCCGTTTTTTTTAGTATTTTTACGACAGGACAAGTTAACTCTTTATCATTATGAAATGCTCTTTGAAAATATATCGGGGTTCCGATGTGGAGATAATCACAGGTGATGCCCCGGCAAATGACCATGAATCACAACTTGTGATCTGTATGGGTTCCAAAACAAACTTGGCAAACAAGCCGCTGTTGGATACCATCAGGCAAACCTTTCCAAAAGCCCATACGGCTTTTTGTTCGACCAGCGGAGAGATTTACAACAACGAGGTCCTTGACGATACCATCGTAGCAACGGTGTTGGAGTTCGAACACACCACCATTCGCACCGCGATGGTGAATATTTCCTCATTTGATACGAGTAAGGCGGCCGCTATAGCACTTGCAAAACTCCTTCCAGCGGATGGCTTGAGATATGTAATGGTTTTTTCGGATGGAGGAAAAGTGAATGGAAGTGAACTGGTGAAGGGGCTAAACGAAGGAACAGCTGCTGATGTATTGGTCACAGGCGGCCTTGCCGGCGATGGAACAGCATTTCAATCGACACTGGTAGGTCTTGACAATTATCCCGAGGAGGGCAACATACTTGCGGTAGGATTCTATGGTGATCGTTTGGTTGTTTCCCACGGATCCATGGGCGGTTGGGAAAGCTTCGGCCCGGAACGCATAGTCACCAAATCAAATGGCAATAAGCTGTATGAAATCGATGGTAAAAGTGCATTGTCACTCTATAAAACCTATTTGGGAGAAGAGGCCAAAAATCTTCCCGCTTCTGCCCTGCTCTTTCCACTTTCAATCTTAACACCGGAATACGAAAAACCTGTGGTCAGAACCATCCTATCCATTTCTGAGGAGGAGGGTAGCATGACCTTCGCAGGCGATGTTCCTGCTGGAGCGAAAGCCAGGTTCATGAAAGCAAACTTCGACAAACTCACCTCTGCCGCATATGATGCAGCATCTCAAACCATGCGTGACCAATCGGCTAAGCCCGTATGGGCTTTGCTGGTAAGTTGCGTTGGCCGAAAAATAATCCTTGGGCCAAGAACCGAAGAGGAAGTTGAAGCCGTACGGGAATTTTATGGTCCGTCAACATTGCTATCGGGCTTTTACTCATATGGAGAAATCTCTCCATTGATTGAAGATCCATCGGGCTGTGCCTTCCACAACCAAACGATGACCATCACCTCGTTCCATGAGCTATAATAAGCTGCTTAGCCGACAAATCAACAAATTCTTGCCAGATGACTTTAAAAACCATCCGGCTTTGTCGGAATTTCTACAAGCGGTTAATGATTCCTACCAAGCGTTTGAAAAGGACAAGGCTTTGGCAGAACGTGCTTTCAGCATAAGCGAATCGGAATACATCGAAATCAATGAGCGACTCAACCGTGAGCTGAAACTAAAAAGTGAGTCGGTAGGCAAAATCCGGGAAACCATTGACGTTCTCGGACAGGAGGAAATCCCATCCACTGACGACATTGGAGTCCTTACCAATCAACTTTACCGACAGGCAGCACTTGCAAGCCAAAATGACGAGGTGATCAATTCATTGTTCAGCTCCTATGGCACCGGTATTGTATTCGAAAATCCGGAAGGACAGATCATTTTGCTGAATCAGCCGTTTTGTGACCTGTTGACGCCGGGTCACACCACTGCCGAATTGATGTCAGACAAGCAAGCATCCATTCTGGCCAAACTTTACAACAACTTTCTGGACCCGGACACTGTTCTTGCAAACTCCGCACGCATGCGAAAAGAAAAGACCCTCGCAACCGGAGACGACATTCACTTGAAAGACGGTCGAATCATAGAAAGAAACTACATACCAGTTAAATCAACGGAAGG
>JBEAXM010000072.1:0-5213 GCA_041159805.1 Bacteroidota bacterium | reverse complement strand
TTTGCTGTCATCGGTCTCACCTTCCTTTCGAAAACATTACGCGAACACCATGCCCATACGGCCTCGGTGTTTTTTGTATTGCACACATTGTTCCCGGTTTTTTTCATGTGGGAAATGACCGACCGAAACCCAGGTGTGATTTTCATAATCCTTTTCGCACTGGTTGCCATATTCCAAATGTCGGCGCTTCGATTCATCGTCATCCACAACGTACTACTATTCCTGTCACTGGTTTACATACACTTTGCAGGCAAATCATCCTCGCTTGACATTCCTCCCTCGTTGTTCTTCGGTTCGCTGATCCTGACCACCGGAGCTGCTGGTATTTTGCAATACTATCGGTTGGGAAAGCAGCGTAAGGAGGAGGAACAGCGAATGATTGCCACAGGATTGATCAGCACCACCGACGATGCTTGGATGCTGATTACATTGCCTGGATGTGCCATCCGTTATGCGGGCCGATTAGCGGTAAAGCAATTCCGGCTGAGAGCCGACCAACCCGTTTCCAGTTTGCTGGATTTGTTGGAAGGAGTGAACGATGCCGACATCCGAAAACTCGCCACTTCACAAGCCCAGACCACCAAAACCATTACCTGCAGAAAAACCACAGGCGAAACGTTCCGGTCGGTTTTAGAGTGCATGGACCTTGGAACCGAGTACAATTATGTTTTCTGCAGGTTCTCCAGTGAAACCATGGCAGAGAGCATGGAGGGTAAAACGTTGCAGACCGCAATGAGGTACCGGCACTACCTCAACCTCACCGATGAGGGAATAATCCTTTGCGACATGGATGGTCGTGTAGGGCTGATCAACCGCGTTGCACAAGACGTTCTTGGATTAGACCCCAACGAGAACCATACAGCGAGATTCATAAGGGAAATCACGCCATCAGCGATCTTCCTCAAGATTTCCGATTACATGACCACGGGATTCGCCTTCGAGAAATCATTCGTGATCGAAGACCCGCTTTTCGGATCCATAGAACTCCGGTTGGAACGGATAAACGATCTGTTTGACGCATCCGGTCAAATATTCATACGACTGAATAAAATCAGCAAGGTGGAACCGACCGAGGTGTTCTCCATATCTGAAAATGATTCGGGATCTGGAATCGCATTGGTGTCCATCGATCATCAAGGAAGCGTTTTGCGTGCAAATGAATCGTTTTGCAAGCTTTGCGGATACAGTGCCCAGGAACTCACTGAAATGGGCATCATCCGTATTTTGCATCCAAACGATGTGGCACTCTTCGAAAGCCATACCACACTGGGAATTCCTGATTCAGATGCGGAATTAAGGATCATCAGCAAAAGTGGAAAGACACGTCACCTACGGATCACCTACAAGCCATTCGCTGACGATCAAACCAAGGGTATCACCATCACTGCAGTGGACGTTACCGGCTACATCCACTCCAACGACTCGTTGTCACAGGCCGTTTCAAATGTACAGGCCGTGGTGGAAAACTCGGACGACCCTATTTTCTCCATTGACTTCAATTACCGTTTCACGGTGATGAACTCATGTTGCGAACAGGAGTTCGGAAAACGCACCGGACATACTCCTGTAACCGGCGATGATCTTCGTTGGTACTTAAACGAGCAGCAAGCACAAGTTTGGGGAAACATGATGTCGCAGGCGTTGACTGGAAACAAAGTGAAATTTGAGGAGACATTCACCTATGGCATTGGCGAAGAGCATCACTTTGAAATATCATTGAACCCGATCCGCTCCGACGAGAAAACCATTTCAGGGCTTTCGCTGCACATGCGCGACATCACTGACAGAATACGAAACGAGCGCCAGATCATTGATGCAAAAGAGGCGGCGGAACAGGCCACAAAGGAGAAATCCGAGTTCCTTTCCACCATGAGCCATGAAATCCGAACACCTCTGAACGGATTGCTAGGCATGACCGAGCTGCTGATGACAACCCCCTTGTCAGGTAAGCAAAAGGAATTCGCCGACTCCATCCGTTTGAGTGGCGAAGCACTGCTTTCAGTCATCAACGACATCCTTGACCATTCCCGGATTGAATCGGGTAAGATGGAGTTCGAGGAAAAACCGTTCGAATTGCGCTCCTGCATTTTGGACACATTCAACATCGTTGCACTTAAAGCGAAAGAGCAGGGCGACAAACTCAGCTATAAGATCGATGAGTTCCTTCCACCTTATTTCAACGGAGACAAGGCAAGGATCAGGCAGATCCTGGTGAACCTAGTGGGCAATGCCGTAAAGTTCACCAAGGATGGACAAATCGGCGTAAAGGTAAGTGGCCACAAGACCGAGCAAGGCGATTGGGAATTACAATTCGATGTTTCGGATACCGGTATTGGAATGACGGAGGAGCAAACTCAAAAGATTTTTGAATCGTTCACCCAGGCCGATGCCTCCACCTATTCCAAGTACGGAGGTAGTGGATTGGGATTATCCATCAGTTCACGACTTGCTGCCCGCATGAAAGGCCGGGTATGGGTGGAAAGCGAATTGGGCAAAGGATCCGTATTCTCCTTCACCATCCGACTGAAGCCGGTGTTGGAGAACCAGCAGTTGGAGGAATCGATTGCGTTACCTGCACCTCCCGTTCCGTCAACGAAGGAATCCAAGCCACAAGGGATGGTGGAGAACCTCGCATCCGAATATCCGATGCGCATCCTTATCGCCGAAGACAACACCGTAAACCAAACATTGGCTCGTATCATCTTCCAGCGTTTGGGCTTCGAGCCGGATATCGCTGAGAACGGACAGGCCGCCTTTGAGCTCGCGACCCTACGCAGCTACGATATCATTTTCATGGATGTGCAAATGCCCATCATGGATGGGTTGGATGCCACCAAGGCGATTGTGCAATCCATCAAACCCGGACAAAGGATGCCGATAATTGTTGCCATGACAGCTTATGCCATGGATGGCGACCGCGAGAAATGTGAGGCGGCAGGCATGGTGGATTACCTATCGAAACCGGTTACGATTGATGACATACGCAGATTGCTGATCAAACATGGACAGCAAATTGTGAAAGAGCGTTCCAACACCGCAACTGCAGCCAACAGCTCGGTCGCAACCACACATCCGATTGTGGAAGAAGTGGAGTCGGCTGCATTGGTTGATATGGCAGCCATCGACCGATTGAAGCAATTGAGCGATCCTGAAAATCAGTTCCTGGTCAAATTGATCATGCTCTTCCTGGAGCAATCGGAATCCTCCATCGAAGAAATAAAGAAGCATTTCCAAAATGGCGATGCCATACTCACCTCCAAAGCCGCACACAAACTGAAAGGATCGGCCATGAATGTTGGAGCCAAACGACTATCGAAGGCCTGTTCAGGCATCGAACGGCTTGCCATCAACAATGACCTTGCGGCCGCTTCGCCATTGATTTCCATCCTGGAATCCATTCACCAGGAATCCACCAAAGCCCTCAGTACAATCGCGGGGATCAAATGATATTGACCTCGGGTTCGATTTCCACTCCAAACCTGGAGCGAACCGATGCACGGATATCCTCCGACAACCGAACCACCTCTTCCCCACTGGCACCTCCATAATTCACTAAGACCAATGCCTGGTCCTTGTGAGCACCTGTGTGTCCCACCACTTTGCCTTTCCAACCACATTGTTCAATCAACCATCCTGCAGCAAGCTTGAACGTGTGCGCACCAAAAGGGTACGCAACCATAGCGGGAAACTCGCTTTTTAATGATTCGT
Organism: Bacteroidota bacterium; assembly: GCA_041159805.1. GTDB lineage: Bacteria > Bacteroidota > Bacteroidia > AKYH767-A > OLB10 > JALRAP01. The sequence goes on along the minus strand of JBEAXM010000072.1, from coordinate 1,505 downwards.
ATTTTTCGGATGTAACCTCCGGGTTTTTGAAAAAACTACCTGCATTGCCAATCACCGCCGGATCAGGAAGCTTACTTTTCCTGATGGAGCAAACGGCCTCGCTTACCTCGCGGATTCCAGGGTTGCCCACTCCCATTTTCTGCAATTCTTGAGTAATGGCGCCATAGGATACATTAATCTTTCTATCGCGGGTGAGTTTCAGTGTGACAGAGGTGATCACCACCTTCCCTTTCATGGATCGCTTGAAAACACTATCACGGTAACCAAATGAGCAGTCGGCTGCATGAAATACGACATGCGATCCGGTGTCGATGTCAACAGATTCCAAACTGTGGAAAACATCCTTGAGCTCCACTCCGTATGCACCTATGTTTTGGATGGGTGCGGCACCGGTGGTTCCGGGAATGAGTGAAAGGTTCTCGATACCACCGAAACCGTTTTCTATGCACCACTGAACCAAATGATGCCATACCACTCCTGATCCAACCTTCACCAGCACTTCCGAGCCATTGTCCTCAACCACATCGATTCCTTGAATCTCCGATTTCAATACCAATCCCTCGAAATCGCGAGTGAAAAGAATATTGCTTCCGCCACCGAGTATCAATAGCTGCGAGGGTTGTTGGCGATGGGCTTCGAGCAATGAAAGTAAACGGTCGGTGCTATCGAACGCCGCGTACCTGCGGGCAACCACATCCATACCGAATGTGTTGAGTGCCTTTAACGGGATATCGTTTTTGAAAAGGGATGACATCAATAACAAAAATAAGCTTAGAAACCCAAGGTGTCAAAAGCCGTGGCTATTGATATCAACAATAAAAAGTTGAAGGGGTCAGAGCAGTTCGATGAGCAGGGATGGGGCTATTCCCAACAACACGATAAGTACGAGCACCAAACCCAAAACGAGTGACTGGCCAGGGGAAAACTGAAGCTGTACGGCTTCACGACCTGCAGGTTGATACATGGCGACAATCACCTTGAGGTAGTAAAACACGCTGACAATGGAGCTCAAAACGGCAATCACAGCCAGCCATCCGTAACCCGACTGAAGCACACCGGCGAAAATGGAGTATTTACCAAAGAATCCTGCCAAGGGTGGTATGCCGGCAATGGAGAATAAAAGCACCGTGATCACCAAGGCAGGGAACCTGTTGTTAGATGAGAAGCCATGAAGCGATGAGATTTGCTCATTACCAGCATTGGTCATGTTCGACACCAAGGTGAACACACCAATTGAAGCAATTGAATAAGCGGCGGCATACATGGCCAATGCACTATTCGAATATTCGTTCATGGCTACGATGGCCATCAGCATATAGCCAGCGTTGGCCACACCTGACCAAGCCAACAGACGTTTGAGGGATGTTTGACGTAATGCCATGATGCTTCCAGCCAACAAGGTCAATGCAGCCAGTGCAGCCAAAGCAGGCGACCACCATGAGCTAACCTCGGAGAAGCAAACACTGAAGAGACGCAGGAAGGCGGCGAAGGCAGCAGTCTTTACC
>JBEAXM010000005.1:0-16558 GCA_041159805.1 Bacteroidota bacterium | reverse complement strand
CTTGCTAGCTATCTTGGTTGAGCCCTGAATGATGCTGTTGCGGATTACTGAATCAACCACGGAAGATCCATTGCCTATGGACACATGCGGGCCAATGATGGAATTGTGGATCTTCACGTCTTTGCCGATATAACATGGTTCAACGATAATTGAGTTGACTATATTGCCTGGCTCGGTGAGATTGCAGGCGGCTCCGGACTTGATTTCCAAAACCCTGTTGTTGGTATGAACCGTCGCGTTTTTGTTACCACAATCGAGCCACTCCTGTACCGTGGCGGCGTGAAGCTTTTTGCCTTTGACCTTCATGTTCTCCAACGCATTGGTGATCTGGTATTCACCCTTGTCACGTATATCATTGTCCAGCAGGAACTGAAGTTCGCTTCTTAGATTCTCTCCGTCCTTGAAATAATAAATCCCTATGATGGCAAGATCTGATACAAAGGTCTGTGGCTTTTCCAGGAAATCGGTAATCACTCCATTGCTGTCCAGCTTTACCACCCCGAACATCCTGGGGTCATCAATCCTACTCACCCATATGGTGCCGTCGCTGTCAGGATTATCATGTATCATGTCCGACTTGAATAATGTGTCGGCGAAAGCAATCACAACCTTTCCTTTCAACGACTCCTTTGCGCACATGATTGCATGAGCTGTGCCAAGCGCTTCATGCTGATAGTAGATACTGCCCTTGGCCCCTTGTGCTTCCGCTATGCGAATCAAATCCTTTTCAACCTCCGGACCGAAATTTCCGATGACGTAGGCTATCTCATCCACCTTCTCGTGACACACTTTGGTGATATCCTCCACCAAATGCTGTACGATTGGTTTGCCAGCAACGGGAATCAGTGGCTTGGGAATGGTCAGGGTGTGTGGCCGCATCCGCTTCCCCATACCGGCCATAGGCACTATGATCTTCATAAACAGTTAATTAATTAACATACAAAGTTAGCAAAATGCACCCCGTTAATACATTGTTTTAAAACTCATATTAAGCACCAAACAAAGGCTACAATGCTTTGTAATTCAGTTTTTTATTAATTTCAACCTACAAATAGCAGTTATTGACATGGGATCGCAAGTCAGTTGTTTTCAAAAAAGGAGCTCACTGTTGATGGTAATACCCCTCCTTTTTTGCTTATTATCATGTGAAAATGGATCTAAAGATCCCGCCACCACGCCTGATGTGCCCGAAGAGCAAGAGGAGTCCTTGGAATTCGAGCCGGAATTGGAAGTGTTGAATTTTAACTACCAATACCCAAAAAACATTTTGTCAAACAAGGAATCCTCAGTAGGTGAGAACGAATTCGATCCTGAAATTGGATTCTACCCTATTGGATTCAGTAAAACCGGGCTTTTTGCACATTTAGTTAGGCCTTGCAATGGTGGATGCGGCTGTTGCCAACATGATATATTCGTTCAAGATCTTTCTACGGATAAAATCGTTGACATTTTTCACATTAGCAATCCTGATGAAGGTTATGATACCGAAACAAGCCACGAGGTTCAATGGAAAAGAAAGTACAAGCTCATCAAAGCGTTCTTGATGCAATACGGGATATCCCAAAGCCCATTGAGCTTAAACAGGAAAAGCTATCTTTTTCATAATGGCAATGAATATAAATTCACACATGTTGGAAAAGAACAAGAAAACCCAAACTCGTATTATGAAATGCCTGAACTAAAATACAAGGTTTTTGCTACGATGAATGAAAAACACTCTCGGACCGTCTCCAGAGGAACCATAGAAGACGCTTTTGATTTTTCCTACATCGGGTTTTTGAAGTCGCCCTTTAACGAGAAATTGGTGCTTGTGTACGATTCCCGTGCTGCAGGTTTTGAAAGGGAAACATATTTTGAAGCATTAACTATTGGCGTTACCCTGGAGCCTAAACTGTTCTATCGATAAGTTTAGAAACCTATTGGATTTATTAGACACCCGTGCTACCAAATCCACCAGCACCTCGTTGTGTGTCTCCCAACTCCGGCACTTCCTCCCAATGCACTTTTGAGTGAGATGCCACCACCATTTGTGCAATGCGCTCACCGTGATTGATGGTAAACGCCTGTGTCGACAGGTTCACCAATAAAACCTTCACCTCGCCTCGATAGTCTGCATCAATGGTGCCAGGTGTATTCAGTACGGTAATGCCATGCTTGTAAGCCAATCCGCTACGAGGTCTGATTTGCGCCTCAAAACCTACGGGCAACTCTATGAATAACCCGGTTGGGATGAGTTTTCGCTCCATTGGCTCCAAAATGATGGGGGCATCCAATACGGCCCGAAGATCCATGCCGGCTGCTGCTGCACTTTCATAATTGGGTAAATCGTGCCCGGATTTGTTAATGACTCTTATTTTGACATCCATGAATTTATGATTTAATGACCGGTGGGCGCTCCAATCGACCCATCAACACAATATAACCTGCAAAACACATAGTGTTAAACATTATTTTCACTGCCGTGGATGGCGTAATCCAATAAACAAACAGCTCCGATAACGCATAAAATAAAAACGCAAGAAGTACGTAGAACAGGATCCTTCCCGTCTGATATGGCACCCGGTAATTGATCTGACCGATGATGTAAGAAGCAACCATCATGCTTGCATAACACCCAAGGGTTGCCCATGCCGCTCCCATGTAACCCATTTTTGGAACCAGCATCACATTGAGCGCAACCGTCAGGGCCGCCCCAAACAAGGTGAAAAACAAACCGTAGGAGGTCTTACCCGACATCTTGTACCACATGCTAAGGTTGAAGAATATTCCCAAGCACATGTTCGCAGTCAACAATACAGGCACAACCTTCAATCCACTGTGGTAGTTTTCGCCAATGAAATGCTTGAATACATCCAAATACATCATTACACCTAGGAAAACAATCGCGCAAGTGATGGTGAAATATTTTGTAACCATTGCATACGTCTGCTTGGCATCATCCTTTCCGAACTGGTTGAAGAAAAACGGCTCTGCCGCATACCGGAAGGCCTGAATGAACAAGGTCATGATGATGGATAGCTTATAACACGCCCCGTATATTCCCAATTGCACAATGGCATCGGCCTTATCGTCTACCAAATGCCGGATCAAGGCACGGTCCAGTGTTTCATTGATCATCCCGGCCAAACCGGCAAATAACAGCGGCCATGAGTACTGCAAAAGCTGTTTCAATATTCCAAAGTCGAAATCAGCTCGACTGAAACGTAACAGTGGCGACATCAACACCAGCGTTGCCATACTTGCAATCAGATTCGCAATGAAAACATAGCCGGCACCAACAGCAGGATCATATACCATCTGCGCGAACTCAAAAAGAGCCCCCTCACCTTTGCGCAACCACACGGGGAAAACAACAAAAAACAGGATATTGAAGAGGATATTTACCGATATGCCAAAGAGCTTCAACGCGGCGAACCTTTTTGCTTTACCCTGTTGACGCAGCCTTGCAAAAGGGATGGCAGTTGCCGTATCAAAAGCGATGATCAATGATAGGTAAACGATATACTCGGGGTGGGACTGGTAATCCAACAACTCTGCCAAAGAGCCGGAAAACAACAACAGGAACCCGGCAAGCACGGAGGTGGAAACCAGTAAGGACCCCATACCGGTTGCAAAAACAGCACTTGACTTCTCAGGATACTTATTTGAAAAATGAAAAAAGGCGGTCTCCATGCCATAGGTGAAAAGAATGGCAAGGAAGGATATGTAAGCATATATCTCGGTTACCGCACCATATTCACCCGGGTTCGTGAAAACATGGGTGTGCAGTGGCACCAGTAAATAATTCAAAAAGCGACCGACGATGCTACTCAATCCGTAGATTGCCGATTCGCCCGCCAGTTTTTTCAGGATACTCAATTGTGATCAGCTGTTTTGCCCTTTTATTGAGGAGGTTTGGAAAGGAAATGTAACGAGATTTTCACCTCCCTTTGAAATCGGGATTTCTTTTTTCCAAAAAGGCCCCAGCACCCTCCTTGAAATCCTCCGTAACAAAACACTTTCCGAATTCCTCTATTTCGGTATCAAACCCGGCATCCGTTTGCGAGGCATTCACACAGCGTATGATGGAAGCGATTGCCAAAGGCGCCTGCCTCATGATCTTGGAGGCAATCTCCTTGCATTTGTCCATCAGCTGCTCTTGAGGCACCACATGGTTTACCAATCCCCACTGCAACGCATCGGACGCTCCAACCATGTCGGCTGTCATCAGCAATTCAGCGGCCTTTGTTTTTCCTATCAAATGCACCAAGCGTTGTGTGCCGCCGTAACCGGGTATCAGGCCAAGCTTGACTTCCGGTTGCCCAAATTTTGCATTTTCTGCTGCGATGCGCAAATGACAAGCCATGGCCAATTCGCAACCTCCACCGAGTGCGAATCCGTTTACTGCAGCAATCACCGGCTTGGATGACCTTTCAATGGCATTGAATACATCTTGACCTTTTCTGGCAAGATCCTTACCCTCCACCTCACTGTAATTGCTGAACTCGGCGATATCAGCCCCCGCAACAAACGCCTTCGATCCGGATCCTGTGAGTATGATAACTTGAACCGAAGGGTCATTTATGCCACCTTGCACAGCCAATCCAATTTCCTGGATGGTTTGCCTGTTCAACGCGTTTAATTTGTCGGGGCGGTTGATGGTGATGGTGAGAAGTCCTTCCGACAGGGAAGTCAATATGTTTTGATAGCTCATTTCAGAATTTGCGGTTTTTAGATACCCAATCGGTGATATACTGGACAATGTCTGATGTGTTTGTTCCGGGCGGAAACAGGCGCCCAACTCCAATCTCATTCAACTTGGCCATGTCGTCATCAGGAATGATGCCCCCACCTGTCAACAGTATGTCATCCACTCCCTTCTCTTTCAAAAGCATCATGATTTTTGGAAACACCGTCATGTGTGCCCCTGATAAAATACTGACTCCAATCACATCAACATCCTCCTGCATGGCTGCGTTCACAACCATTTCGGGCGTCTGTCGTAGTCCGGTATAAATGACTTCCATTCCAGCATCTCTCAAAAAAGAGGCGATTACCTTGGCTCCACGATCGTGGCCATCCAAGCCAACCTTGGCAACCAAAACCCTTATGGGACGAGAAGGCTTCATATGTATCGGTTAAAAACGGAACAGCTCAAAATTAGGAAAAAGTAGTGGAGGTGGAGAGGCCTGTGATGATATCGTGAATGGTCATGCCATGTAGTTAAGATACTCCAGGCAATTCCACATGAAAAACCGTACCCATGTTTTCCTCGGATTCGAACCAAATGCGGCCACCGGCCTGCGTGATGATTTGCTGACAGATAGCCAGACCCAAGCCCGTTCCACCTGATTTGGTGGTGAAGTTAGGCGTGAAGATTCTTGACTTCAGCTCATCGGAGATTCCAACACCGTTATCCGACACCCATGCCGTAACACGGCGGTCGTACTGTTTGACCCCCACCCGTACTAAACCTGTTCCATTATCGGAAACGGCTTGGACTGCGTTTTTGACCAGATTGCTGAACACGCGCATGATTTGTTCCTTGTCGGCCTCAACGATAAAATCACCTTCAGCCTCAGGATCAAACACTACCTTGACATGCTCGTGCTCTGAATATAAATCAACAACTGATAGCAATACATCATCCAATGAAAACCTTGAATTGTTTGCCGCAGGCATCTGAGCAAATCCGGAAAACTCTGTGGCAATCCTTGACAAAGCATCAATCTGCTCTATCAGGACCTTGGTCATCCGGTCTAAAATCTGCTCGCGATCTGGATGGTTCTCTTTCCATGCACGATGCAGATGCTGCAAGCCCAGTTTCATCGGCGTAAGCGGGTTCTTGATTTCGTGAGCAACCTGCCTGGCCATTTCACGCCAAGCTGATTCGCGCTCTGAGCGAGCCAACTGTTCGGCAGCGGTGGTCAACTCTGTCGCCTTGCGATTATACTCTGTAACAAGCGCGCCTATCTCGTCATCAATGGGCCAGAATAGTTTTTCGTTGTTTTTCCCGAAAGTGATTCCCGAAAGCTTCTCCCGGAGAATCTCCAATGGCTGTGTGATACGGGCCGAAAGGAAAACCGTGACAAATGAAACCAACACGAACAGCAACACATATAAATTCAACACAGCCACCAGAAAGCCCGATACTCTTTTTTCAAGGTCGGCTTGTTGTGAAAAATAGGAAAGGTTTACGAATCCTTTTAATGCCCCTCCTTGTTCCCGGACAGGTTCATAGGATGAAATATAGGTGAATTCGCCTATTCGCTCGCGCTGCGAAAAAAACGAAGCGTTGTCGAACAGCATCTTGTTCAATGCACCCCTGTTCATCAATGGGGCAATGATCTGCTGGTCGTACAGCTGACGTTGGGTGGAGTACAGGAGCTTGCCATTCAAATCATACAAGTTGAAATCCGTATCCAGCGCCTTTGCAAGTCCGGCTAGTGAAAAGTTCAACTCATCACCAGCAGCCAACGGGGCCCCGCCATACCTGCTACTGATTTCACCCCGTAGTGCCGACATCAGTGTTTTGATTCTGCTTTCCGTCTCCGGACCCCCATCCGACTGGTATGTATTGTAGATGTACCATACGGTTGCGGAACCGGTAACGAACATGGTCAACACCACTACTGATACCATCGATATTCTGATACGCTGCCCTATGCCAAAACGCCAACGCCAACCTCCACGAGCATATGTGCGGAAGCCATAACCCAAAACGAACAATAAACCATAAAGCGCAAACAAGTATGAAAACGAAGTCGTAAAGACATAAGTGCCTTTTTCAGGAAGTGAAATGATGAGGAAAGACTCCTTGGAGATCGTATGCATCAAATGCGAGTAGCCGGAATGATTGAAAAACGAGTTGGCATCCCGTTCCTTGAGTGCAGGCTTTGCCCCAAAATATGTGGCATAAGCAAAAGGTCCAGAACGGTTAACCAAGGTGTCGTTCCTGTAAAATGCAAATGAATAATCCCCCAGCGTTTTGTTCTGGGAAACATTTTCACTGTAGAGCAGCTCAGGGAAGCCGACACGAACATCAAATGGCTTTGACTGCATGGATAGCACTACAGTGGCCAACAGCGTATCCGCATTGTACAGCGGAACCTTGCCGATGTAGTTGAAACGACCCTCGCCTCCTCCCGCATAGAACAAGCCGTATTTTGCCGAGTCGTTGCCCGCTTGAAGGATTTGCTGATCATACCACTCCAAGGTCCATGAAGGGTCACCGCCCGAGTTGATGGGTATGCCATTGTACATGAAGCTGCGTATGCTCACATCATACCTGTTCAAATAATAGTCAGAGAGATGTGTACGTAGAATACGTTGGTCGATTTTTTCGGCTGGACGAAGTTCTTCACCCGTGGCTTTGATCTGATCCATTAAAAAGCCCGTCAAAATTTTATCGGATGCAATGGTCCGTGTAACATCCTTGAAGTACCACTCCGCAAGCAAATCCCTTTCTGTCTCAAGTAGAGTTGCCAGGTTCATTCTTTCATTCCGCTCCCTTCGGTTTTCAAAGTGATACATGTATGCCGCCGAAAACAAAGCAATTCCTGCGGTCATCGATAAATATGCTGAGAAATCAACAGCATGATGCCTTTTGGCTGCATACGTGTAAATCAGGGAAACCCAAATCGCGAAAGCCGTTGCAAAAGGAAACCCTATGTTGGACAAAAGTCCATCTTTCAGTGTAAGTGACAGTATCAGTGTTAACACCGGAAAAGCCGAAAGCAATACGAGCCGTTCAATACTTGGTAGCGAAACAGCCCTTACGGAGATTGCCATCGACCGCAAACTGACCAGACAAGAAGACAGCAGTATTCCAACTATCATGAAGCCGAATACACTATAGTGGGTCAAGGAAAAAAGCTTTTCGAAGTCAAAAGGTATGGTGGAATCCAAAACCAATCCGGATATGAGCGTGGAAACCACCACGAGGTGAACCGTGGCGACAAATGATAATAGTAGAATGACCAAACGCTTGTTGCGTAAATGAGCCAACCTGTCTGTCAGTTTGCGAACCAAGATGGACGCCGTCATGATCCATATACTGACCAACAACAGCTCCGCCGGAGAATTCAATATCCATGAACTCGCATATGTTTTAGCTTTGAAAAACCCCAACTCCCACATGGGTAGTTGCTGCAACCACTCGCCAAATGCCATTCTGACAAAAACACACAACGACAAAAACAACCAAATGGAACCAACTAATGAATGTGTTTTTCTTTTGAAAAAAACCACCATCGAGCAACCGAAAAAAACAAATCCCGCCAACATGAGCCATGAAGGCAGGAGGAAAGGAGCTGTTTGATCCGCTGTCTCCTTTATCCAAAAACCATCGGCCTCGTCTATCTGAACCGCATCCTGTTCTGCCGGCTTTGCCAAATCCCAGTATCCACACAAGTGGAGACCAGGATTGAATTCATTGGCCAGAAACCTGTTGGTAAAAGGATATTGCTGCTTGATTAGGATATAGGTAAGCAAAACGCAATCCTGCTTCTTTAACCAAACTGTCTTGTACCACCCGTTTTGAGTATAGCGAACCTCCTGTGTTGTATCGCTGAGGGCGGGCTGTATGGAGTTATCACTCCACCACTTCAGCTGGTCGTCTTCAAATATGAAAGAAACGCTTCCTTTTGATGGGTTCGGATAGGAATAGGACCTTGAGGAATATGCCGTGAAAAGGCGCTGGTTATAGTCGCCTACCGACTGCTTGATTGAATTGTAAGCACGAATTGTGGCTGGAATCTTGTTGACATGACCAATCCTGTCCGAACGGATATCGGCATCGGTATAAAAAGAGGCTCCTATCAGGACACACCCTATGAAAAACAACCAAACCGCCTTCTTCATAAGCAGTAAAGTTAAACAAATAGGATGAACGGCGGATTAAGAAGCTGGCAATGAGTCCCGAGGGAAAGGGGAGAAATCAATTTTGACTCAAAATGGAACGACTTTGCTCAAGCCGTTCTTTCACATAATCATAAACCGATTGTATCCTGGCCCTGTCTGTAATTTTAACGTTTTCACTCATTCGTCCTGTCTCATGGTCTGTTTTCTCCAATAAACGAATAAGTCGTCCCTTTAGGTCAAAATACACGCGCAATTCGGTTGAGCCGCCTTCCTCATGACTGACGATGAAGACAAAATAAACATCTCCATGCTCTTGGAAAAAGCTGATGGTTTCACTGAACTCTAAATCCGAAAACTCTCCCGTGATCACACTAAGCCCCTCGGGCAAATCGCATCTTCTGACCTTTTGTGGATAATCCGTGCGCTCTCCACCATCATATGCCGCCTTGCGCTCGATTTTTTTCCGCTCCCTACAATTCCTTGCTGATTTCAAATACTCCTGTGACTTGCCGTACATGGCACGGATTTCCTTAACACGCGCCTCCTCCAAATCCGCCTGTGCATATGAGGTAGTCGAAAAAAAGAATAATACAAATACGATTGAAAGTTTTTTAATCATTGGATCGGATTATTAATACTGATTGGGCTTGATGACTATTTGCTGTTTTCCAGACGATCCAATCGAGCACGAAGCTCCTTCAACTCTTGCTCTTGTTGAGCCACGATTTGAATCAGATACACTCCGATTTTGTCATAGCGAACACTGTATGGCTCAACCTCGGTTGCCGACAACACCTCCTCACCCTTTTCGTTTTTCAAAACCTCGCCATCATTTCCGATCCATGTGCGCTTGGGACCATACACAACAAGATCGGGTACGAGTTGCTCAACCTCCTCGGCAATAAGTCCGATATCAGAATCTCCCCCCAACGACTTTTTCAAGTTAAAACTGACGGGGCGTAACTGTAAAAAACGGTCCCTGTCGATCTTCAAATCCATGATATTGTCTTTAACCCGTAGCGTAGAGCTTTGCGGAACCAATAATCCTCCACTGGTACGCACCACAGCCGTGCCGGTTCCAGTGGAAGAACTTCCCAGCCGGAAGCTGCTGTTTGCATACACCTGTCCGCTTGAGGCGGTAGATGTAGTACCAACGCTGAGACCTGTTGATACATGCGCATCTCCACTTACACTGAGGTTGAACGAGGAAGAGGGAGAAGTCCCAACACCGATGTTGGATCCAACGCGAAGGGTGTAGGAAGAAGAAGGAGTGGTACCAATTCCCATGTAATCCTTGACTTCCGCATTGCCATCAACACTAAGATCATAAGAAGAGCTCGGTGAGAATCCAATACCAACATTGTTATTGACCAACAGGTCAAAAGAACTGGATGGTGTAGTGTTGATGGATACGTATCCCGTAGATGAATTACCAAGCACACGCAATGTGTTGGTGCATTCCCATCCGCCATTGCCATCTCCTCTCAATGTCCATCCATCATTGAACGTCGTACTGCAATTCAGACTGCCCGTTCCTCCTCCACCATTACCATTATCGACCATTAGCCGGGCCCATTTGACACCGTCCCAAAAATAATAGCCAGGTGTTACATCGTTGATGGTTGAGGTATTAAACACCAACAGACTAGTGGCTGGTGCCAACACCGGCGAAGGGGAAGTGGTTTGAACCAACGAAAGCCGAGGGACCAACAACCCCTTGTCAACATAGTTCAAATCCAATGCAGCTGAGGGGTCGGCAGGTGTTCCCGATGGGCTAACACTCACACCCTGTCCGAATGCGTTGCCACCAAAAACTAGTAAAGAGAACAATACGAATAACTTTTTCATATCATGATGATTTTTCAGTCGTTTTGAATGATAAGACGTGCAGCACCCAATCCATTATTACCTTTTGCTATGAGGAAGTAAATGCCTGGCTTCATATGCATTTCCATAAATGAAAGCTGTAACGAGTCGGTGTTTTGGATAAAAGACAGCCAAACCTCCCGCCCTAGGAGATCTACAATGGCAAGACGAACATCACTACCAAAAGCCGTCAAACCAGAAACATTAACATAACTAACCGAAGGGTTAGGAGCAAGCATTGGTGTTATTGACTGGCCTTCGGTTATGGAGGTGTTGGTTAGCTCGCCAATGACAAAAACACCGTCGCCTGTAACTCCTAAAGCATTCGTTCCATTGGAAACACTGACCTCTGTTTGCCAACCGGTTTGTGGGGTATACCGTCGCACCTGATAATTACCGGGAGTACCGGTAAATGGAGAGTTTGAATAATCAAAGACAGCATCATAAGATGAGAAAACCATTCCACTTTGTGACACGCTCCAATGCCTGTTCACTCGTGCTGTGGAAATGATTCCGGAAGCACCCGCCGTAGGAAAGTTCTCCAAAGATGAAGCTCCATTGGCTGTGGAAGCAACCATTGATCCAGCGACAGCAACGCTATTGAATGTCAAATCCAGAGGAGCATACACATTACTGCCAATTTCATACTTGTATGTCGAAGAGCCAGAGGTGTTATATGCTACCCGGAGGTTGCCATTCACATACTTGTTCACATCGGCTCCGAGTATGGGGTTTGCAGGGGCGCTGATCATCCGTACTTCATAAGGACCGGTATTGATCTTTCCAGTATTGAAGATCAACGTTTGATTCACATTTATGTTATTGCTCAGATTAACGGATATAGGATTGGAGATTCTCAAAAAAGCGAAGTCGGTGATATTGCTTCCTCCGATGAATTGCGATTGAACACCATTCAGGTCGACCGTACCTGGCAATGAACCTACCAAGCCGCTGCCGTTGTTGATCCAGTCTCCCTTTAAATAAACGACCCCGGAATTTAAGACACCACCGCTAGCTTGAATGTTCAATGATCCGGGAACAACCACGGTGGCTGTCGGACTGATATTGATCTGGGCGCCATCGGTACGGATGGTTTGTGCCATAGCCGAAGGGAAAAGGGCGAAAAACAAGATACATGTTACAGCACGTAATAGCATAACACAATAATAAGAAATAAAAATATCCTTCCGCTTAAATGGGTGCATAAAAATTCATTGCTGAAACCTCACCGGACGCTGATAAGGATGGTATACCATATCATGTCGCCTGATAGGATGGTTGATGGCATATTTCCCATTGTGTTGTTTTTCCATCACGAACAATTCGCAATTCGATGGGTTGGCAAGCAGTTCGAATTCTTCTACGGTCCAATGATACCAGCGCATCAGGAACAACCGGATGGCCATTCCGTGTGTTACTATAACCGCATTCTGTGGATAGTGTGGTTTTTCAAAGTCACGATGTAATGTCCCGAAAAAATCACTCACCCTGTCAAACACATCGGCAGCGCTCTCGCCATCCGGCAATCGGTAATAAAAAACACCGAACCCGTCGCGTTGCTGCTCCACCTGTTTACCTAATTCCAATTCGCGCAGATGTCCCCATTCCTGCTCACGAATGCGAGGCTCCTCCACATAACTAAACTGCTCCCTTTGCAACTGGCTGGCCACCTGCTCAAAGGTGGACCGTGTGCGCCAATAGGGAGAAATGTAAAAACGTGCCGTCTCATCCTGGATGATGTTGCGTAGCTTTTCACCTGCCTGCCGGGCCTGTTCCAAACCTTTTTCTGTCAATTCAAGTGTATAATCAGGTTTCACTCCGTAGATGTTCTTGTCAACATTGCCCTCGGATTCGCCATGGCGGATTAAAATGATTCGATTGGGTTTCATGTTTTGATATATAAAAATTGTTTTGTCTAATAGTAGCCCTTACCCGCGATACAGTGACGAACACCTCCCCTGGGCTCATGCATGTCGCCAACATATCGCGGTATCACATGACAATGAAAATGAAAAACCGTTTGTCCTGCTGCCTCTCCGCAGTTCATACCTATGTTGAACCCGTCGGGCTGATGTCTTTCTTTAATAATTATCACTGCTTGGTCAATGGCTTGGCTCAGGAAAGGTCTTATATGCATGGGTAACTCCAAATAATCACGATACGGGTGTTGTGATATCACCAATAGGTGGCCTGGAGATACCGGATAAAGGTCCTCGACGATGAAGAAATGATCGTTTTTAAACAACTTCCTGTCGTCGGCTATTTGGGTGAAATCGGAACTTGCCATGTTTACTTTTTTGTTTTAGAATATGATTTGTGCATGAACTCAAATCCGTTGTTTGATGCGATGGTTATCAATGGTTGGATCACCGCAAGAAACTGTTGCCTTTTGATCCGATTGTTCAGGGAAAATCCTGGAAAAACATTCACATAATCCTCCAGCAGCTTATTTTCCGGATCCAATCGGCACATCACATCCAATGCTGTAGTTTGCATTTGGTAAAACCTGTTGAAATATGTTTCCAGTTGCGGCAGCCGGTCGCCCTTGCTGCTATTAACCGATGGGTCGGCCGGTATGAGATTCCACAACTGATGGTGCGCAACAAATCCATAAGGAACAAAATGCTCCACATCATATGCTTCCAAAGTCAACTCCTTGTTGGAGTATATACACTTCAGAGTCCCTTCCTCTTCGAACACCTTTTTCCAATACCTGCGTTGAGCGGTCAGGGGTTGACGGACTTCGGGTCTCAACAGCTTGTTGGGTATATCCGGCACATTAGGATTTCGCTGTTGTAAAAACAGGGTGAGGTTCCAAAAGCAGAAATCACGCAACAGTCGCAAATGCCGCTGAAAATAATTTTGCCAAAGGGGCTGTAAAGAGATGAAATCAGATGACAGTGCATACGGAGCAAGGTTCCTCATCACATTTGATCCATCATAGATTTCCTTTGTTGTACTTGAAGGAAACCACGGACTCAAAAACCAATGCGGAACATTCGTGTTGAAATGCTTCAGCAGCTGAATGGTTTCCGGGTTATGGCTTGCGCATAAACATTCAACAATTTGTTCGGGTGACATATCCATGGTTAAGCGCTCCAATTCCTGTATGCGCTTGATGGCCGAATGCAATCGGTCGAATTTGCCAAATGAAAGATGAAAATAATTGACTGTATACCATGCATGCGCCACCATAGTCGCAAACATCTCACGCTTTGAAACCAAAGACTTCCCTTGCTCCACATGATGAAGCAATGACAACATCCAATAGTATTTATAGGTGGCAGTGGTGTTATTGAAACACGAGGCCAGCTTACCTACAGGCAGTAGGTTGTCGGATGGGAGTTGGTTTCGCTGAATCGGCAAACCGTTCAATTAAATTCGCCTCCAAAATAATCAAATCGTCGGGGTTATTCAACTTCACAAAACCCCATTGGCTTGATACGCTATTGATCCGTTTTGAAGCTTGCGAGTATGTAATCGGTCACATTTTGAATGAAGCCCTCAGGATCCGCCGCGAAATAATAAACATAGGATGATGAATAGCCCGGTGCTCCCTCTTCCTCATTCATGTAAGCTATGCTGGCACCAAGCTCCTCTCCCTTTTCAGACAGAAAGTCCATGAAAATATCTGTATGCAGTTCAACAACGGAAGGGTTGGCCGTATGACATTCCTTGGCGTAGTCCCATATGGCTTGCAGTTTCGGATTTTCTGCAGTTACCAATTTGCCCGCCTCCAACAAGTCCATCATGCCCGTTTTCAAATCATCCAATTCGTCGAAAAAGTGGTCACATGTGAACTCCCTGAAGCTTTCATCGTATTCAATCAGGATGTGCTCACAGTTTGGAGGAAGCTCCGTAAAGCCGGCTTCACAACAAGGACAGATGACCAACACCGGCTCGGAATCTTCTTCGTTGAAAGAATCCTCCGTATCGTTATCATCGGATTCGGAGGAGTCCTCTTGACCGTTTACGGCGTTGGGATGTTCGTCTTCAAGGATGTTTTCAAATTCCTGCAGCATTGTTCTGGTTGGTTGAATCGGGGCTAAACTAATGCATAAGTTTGACAAAAAATGTCGGTTGGTATTTAGTTTGTCTGAAGCTTCTCGATAATCCTTTGGATGGTTTTTTGGTAACGGCGTGCGCTCAGCTGGCATTCCCATACACGGATGACCTTCCAACCAAGCGTCCGGAGCTTTCTCTGGTTTTTTAGATCGCGTGCACGGTTCCCCTCAATTTTTTGACGCCAAAAAGTCACTCTTGTTTTAGGCATTTTAAACAGTTTGCATTTTCGATGTCCATGCCAAAAGCACCCATCCACGATCACCACTGAATTGTACTTAGGTAAAACTATATCCGGCTTACCGGGCAATTCCTTGACATGCACGCGGAAACGGAAGCCCTGCGCAAAAAGCGCCCTCCTTACCACAAGCTCTGGGCCCGTGTGCTTACCCCTTATCCTACTCATGATTTCACTTCGTTTCTCCTTGCTGAAAATGTCGGCCATGGCATTACTGGTAAATCCAATTGTACAATCCTTCCTTAAAAATACAACGCCATCCTAATTGATTACAAGTTTTTGAGGGAAATGGGAGGGGCGACATTGGAGTTTTTGAAAATTGTGCGTATTTTTCATCCATGAAAAAAACCCTTTCCATCTTATTTCTGCTGCTTTGCATATTCTCGGCTCCTACGGCTTTTGCCCAATGCACTACAACCAATGCAACCAGTTGTGCCTGCGCTACTCCGGGCTCTACCAATTGTGATCTGCTTCCCGATATCATTACAGCTCGCCCACCCTTGCTGGTCCAAGGCAATAATGGTGTAATCGAATATGCCCAAGTCGGAAATGGTGCAAATAATGGTCGCCTACGTGTCTCCGTCTCATCTCCCAATATCGGCCACGGACCACTGGAGATCCGCGCCACCACCACCTACCTGTGTGGAACCGATACATTCGTTGGCGTAGCCCCGGCAACATGCCCCAACACCGGACTTCCTCCTCGAACGCTGGTGGTTCAACGTGTCTACCAAAAGAATGGTAACACCATGAACTTTTACGATCGTCACGCTGGATCCATGACCTACCATCCCACACATGGACACATGCATGTGGACGAGTGGGGCTCCTACACCTTGCGCTCCATGAGCAACGACCCTGATCCCATGAACTGGCCCATCATCGGTGCGGGAGCCAAGCTTGCGTTCTGCCTAATGGATTACGGCTCCTGCTCCACCTACAATGGCCATTGTGTTGATTCATCTGGCAACACTTTGGTCAACTCCAACTTCCCAAATTACGGATTGGGAGGTGGCAACTATGGATGCTCCCTGACAATGCAAGGAATCTCATCCGGTTATACCGACATCTACTACCAATACCTGGATGGCATGTACCTCGACATCCCTCCTGGAACCTGCAACGGGCAATATTACATCGTGGTCAAACTAGATCCCAACGATTACTTCCTCGAGGAAAATGAAAACAACAACGTATTGGTGGTGCCTTTCACACTATCCAAACAGGCAGGGACCGTTCCTACCATCATTCCATCTGGAAACACCGCCCTTTGTCCGGGTGAGTCAGTTACACTTACCTCGAGTCCGGCCCCAAACTATCTATGGAGCAATGGGGCGACCACCCAATCCATTACCGTTCCTTACTCAGCACTAGGCGCATATACCGTGACCACCGACGTAAACACCAGTTGTCCTGGTACCTCGGCCCCCATGAATGTTACAGCCAACAGCATTCCCGTACAGATTGCTACTTCTAGCAACCCCATTTGCGTGGGAGAATCCATTACCCTTACACCTCAAATCGGCGCCATACAAACAGGATATACACAGG
>JBEAXM010000017.1:0-9724 GCA_041159805.1 Bacteroidota bacterium | reverse complement strand
GTATTAGAGGATTCATGTTTCTCTATTAGGCGTGGTTGTTCCGTTGAGTCATTGTTTATTTCCCAATTCGTAAACCATCTCTCGCAACCTATGTGACCATTCGATGTCATTGGCCGGGTTTTCCAAGGCCTCAGGATAAACAGGTTTTCCAAAGGTAATTTGAATGGTTCTGCCCTTTTGCCTGTACATTTCATCCACAAGGTACAGCATTTCAATATTGGCTTTCACACCAATGGAGGTTCTGAAGTTCGATAAACTATAAAAAAAGTCGGAGTTTTTTCCTTCAATGAATGTTGGAACAATCGGAATCTGGTGTTTGCGGGCTTTGACGACAAAGCTTTTTCTCCATAACAGATCCTTGATCAGTCCTTTCTTTCTTCTAGAAACAAGTCCAGCTGGGAAAATCAGCACGCCCATGCCTGATCCATAAATCTCGTCCAATGTACGCATGGTGTTTTGGTCATTCTTGCCATGCTTGTTCACCCCCACAAAAAGCCCCTTCAGGTTTTCCAGCTTGAGCAGGATGTCGTTTACAACAAACCTGACATCCTTTCTTCTTGTGCCAACACAATGCAGCAAGGATATGGCATCGAGGCCACCAAGCGGATGGTTGGCTGCGCAGATGAATCCACCATGTTGTGGAATATGCTCCAGTCCTTCGAATTTCAGTTGGACGCCAAATTCCTTGACAATGGCGTTAACAAATTCAAAATCATATAAATGGCTATTGTTATGGATGAAGCCATTGATTTCATCCTGGTGAACGGTTTTTTTAAGCCAATTGAAAAAAAAGGTCGGCAAAATCCGATACAATGATGGGTTTTTCGATTTGAAAACCTCATCAATATCTATAAACGACTTATTATCAGTTGTTTTCATTGTTACTCACGTCGTGAGAACCCCAAAAGTACGGATTTGAGTTTTTCACAATTGTTATTAATACTCCCACTTTCTACCACAATTCCTGAAAAGCAATATTTTTGATGAAACATCCGTTAAATCAATGAGTATAACAATCCATGCTTAGACATTCAGTACTTTGTTTTGCCGATTTCAAGAAAAATTATCAACAAAATCCGATTTTAGTGGTAAAAAGTGGAAATACTTTTTTTACCTTTACCCACCTCAAAGGCTGATAGCTGTAGATCAGCGCTTTGGGAAAGGAAAAAACCAGTAGAAGCATCATGCAACTGATAGGGGAATTCGAAGTAAAAGTCGACGACAAGGGCCGGGTCATGGTTCCTGTTGGCCTTCGCAGGCAGCTACCTACCGAAATGCAGGATCGCTTTGTGTTGAACCGCGGGTTTGAAAACTGCGTTGCAATGACGCCCTATCCGTTATGGATCAAGGAGTCGGAACGAATCAACAAGTTGAATTCAAACAGGAAAGTGGTTCGCGAATACCAAAGGTTTTTTTCCAACGGAGCTACGGAGTTGATACTCGACAACTCGGGTCGGATGCTGATTCCCAAGCACCTTCAAGATTGGGCGGGATTGGGTCGCGAAGTGGTCATTTCAACTTACGGCAGCAAGATTGAGATCTGGTCAAAGGATCGTTTCCGAATCCCGACCTCTGAAGACGCTGAGCGTTACGCAAACCTTGCGGAGGAGATATTCGGTAACGATAATAACGACGAGGTCTGATGTCGTATCACGAACCCGTCATGTTGCGCGAGTGTGTGGAAGCACTCAACTGCAATCAAGGAGGGGTTTATGTGGATGCAACGTTCGGAGGAGGTGGACACTCAAAGGCCATTCTCCAGGCTTTGGGTCCAAACGACAGACTGGTTGCTTTCGATCGTGATGAGGAC
This sequence comes from Bacteroidota bacterium, assembly GCA_041159805.1. Lineage (GTDB taxonomy): Bacteria > Bacteroidota > Bacteroidia > AKYH767-A > OLB10 > JALRAP01. Next base: position 7,914 of record JBEAXM010000017.1, on the reverse strand, counting down.
GCACTTTCGAATACGATTAATGATAGCAGATTCACACTCATAAGGGATAATTTCATCAATATGGAGCAGCGACTTGGTCAGATTGGAGTAACGCCAGTAAGTGGCATACTCGCCGACCTAGGAGTGTCCTCCCACCAGTTTGATGAATCAACGCGCGGATTCACCATCCGGTTCGAGCACGACCTCGACATGCGGATGGATAACAGAAATGACCTTACAGCCCTTCAGGTCCTGAACACCTATCCGGAACGTGAGCTGGTGCGGATTTTCTCCACATATGGTGAGGTGCGTAATTCCAAGACACTGGCAGCGGTAATTGTGAAAGCGCGGACCGTGCAACCATTTAGAGGGTCTGAAGACTTCAAGCGTGCGATCAATGGATTGACCCCTCCGAGGGAGGCAAATAGTTGGCTTGCGCAGGTTTACCAGGCTTTGCGGATTGAAGTGAACAGTGAGTTGGAATCGTTGAAAGGTTTGCTCGAGCAATCGACAAGGGTGTTGGCAAAAGGAGGACGGCTGGTCATCATGTCCTATCACTCATTGGAGGACCGGATGGTCAAGAATATGATCAATAACGGAAATGTTGATGGAATTGACCATCGGGATGTTTTTGGAAACAAGGAAGGTTTATGTTTCGAAGCATTGTCAAAGAGGGCGACGCAGCCATCGGAAGAGGAAATAAAATCAAATCCAAGGTCGAGGAGTGCTCGACTGAGGGTTGCGGTGAAAGTTTGAATTGAATGAACAAGGTAAAAACAAGGGACGAAGTCGAAGCCAAACCGGCGGAAAACACACTGCCGCGTAGTGGTAGGTTCATCAAGTTGATGAATGCCTTTGGTATTTTTTCCAAGGAGGGGCTTGTATCCGCCATGCCATACGTTTTTTTCCTGATGCTCCTGGCCTTGTTATACATCGGCAACAGCTATGAGGCCGAACGCGTGATTCGTGAAATCGATAAGGCTGAAAAGGAGCTAAAGGCGCTTCGTACAGACTACATAGCGGGTAAGTCCGATCTGATGTATACAAGTAAGCAATCGGAAGTGGCAAGGATGTCGATACCATTTGGTTTGGTTGAGTCCAAATCGGCTCCGTTGAAAATCACCGTTCAGAAACAGCAGCAGGATCAACATGAATACGGCATATGGGAGAAACTAAGAAGGATATTCTCGTAAGGTTGTACGTGGTTTACGCATTGGTATGCGTGATGGGTTTGGCCATCGTATACCGCATTTGGCACATTCAAAATGTCAAGGGCGGTGAATTGATCGCGCTTGCCGATAGTCTCACAACTAAGGATGTGGTGATACAACCTTCGCGAGGCAACATATACTCATCCGATGGAAGTTTACTGGCTACCTCGGTACCTACTTATGACCTTTATGTCGACCTTCAATTGGAAACCATCACGAATGATGTTTTTTCGAACGGACTTGACTCACTTGCGCAGGGGTTGTCAAGGATCCTGGGAGACAGAGGACCTTCGGAGTACAAGGCTTTGCTCCGTGATGCGAGGAGACCCGGGCCTGGCAAAAGATACTTCCCACTAAAGAAAAATGTATCGCACGCACAACTCCAACAGTTATACAAGCTTCCGGTATTCCGTATGGGAAGATATAAAGGCGGACTGATTTCCGAAGTGAAAAACAAAAGGGTTAAACCGTTCACTCTTTTGGCCGAAAGAACCATCGGATACAAGATTGATGGGGTAGGTGGGGTAGGAATTGAGGGTTCCTTCGACGATTACCTGAAGGGAAACACCGGGATGCGGTTGATGCAGAAGATTTCAGGGAATGTTTGGAAGCCCTTGAACGATGAAAATGAAATCGAACCCCAGGATGGACAGGACGTAATCACCACCATTGACTTGAACCTGCAGGATGTAGCCGAGAGCTCCCTCGAGCGACAGCTGATAGAACATAAGGCGGAGATGGGTTGCGCGGTTTTGATGGAGGTGTCAACCGGTGCAATTCTCGCAATTGCCAATCTTAAAAGGGATGAACAAGGTAGGTACAAGGAAAGCTATAATCTGGCGGTTGGACAGAGTACCGAGCCCGGCTCCACCTTCAAATTGGCCTCTATGATGGCATTGATGGAGGATGGTTTCATCACGCCCGATGACTCGGTTGATACACAAGGAGGACAGATCAATTACTATGGAAAGGTGTTGAAGGATTCCAAGGAGGGTGGGTACGGAAGGATTTCCATGCAGGGTGTGTTTGAGCAAAGCTCAAACGTTGGCGTTTCCAAGATGGTTCAAAAATATTATCAGAAATCCCCAGGCGACTTTGTTAGTCGCGTGAAGTCGTTTGGCTTGACCGACTCCATGGGTTTGCAAGTGGCAGGCGAGGGTGCGCCCTACATCAATAATGTGGGAACAAAGTATTGGTCGAAGCTTGCATTGCCGATCATGTCCATTGGATATGAATGCAAATTCACCCCTTTGCAGTTGCTGACATTTTACAACGCGGTCGCCAACAACGGTAAAATGGTGCGACCACTTTTTGTAAGGGAGATTCGCAACAAGGGTGTTGTGACCCACTCATTCCAACCAATGGTGATGCGCGAGAAAATAGCATCCGATAAGACTTTGTCTTATGCGCGACAAATGTTGGAGGGTGTTGTACAAAATGGAACGGCCTCGCGATTGAAACACGCGCAATATAAAATCGCCGGTAAAACAGGAACGGCTGTCATTGCTTCAAATGCCTCCGGATATGAGGTGGGCAAAAAGAAATACCAGGCATCATTTGTTGGTTATTTCCCAGCCGACAAGCCCAGATACAGCTGTATCGTTGTGGTATATGCACCCAACAACAATCTTTACTACGCATCCCAGGTTGCAGCTCCGATTTTCAAAGACATTGCCGACAAGGTGTATTCAACCAGCATCGAGTTGCACCCCAGCATACAGACAACCCCTTTGGTGGCATCCAATTTACCTTCGGTGAAACAAGGCAATTCGTCCAACACGATTGTTGCCTTGAAGGGTTTGGACTTGTCTTCTGTAAATGCAAGTGAATCATCCGAGTGGGTAAGCTGTGTCTCCAACGGAAAGCAATTGCAGCTCCAACCGAAAAAGATAGGCCATGGAATGGTCCCAGATGTCGTCGGAATGGGACTGAGAGATGCTTTGCAAGTGCTGGAAAATGCCGGCCTTCAAATTCGTGTCGCAGGCCGGGGTGCTGTACGCAACCAATCGATACCACCAGGAACCAAGATAGAAAAGGGTAAGGAAATATTCATTCAGTTAGGATAGATGAGGCAGCTGCAAGAGATATTATACAGGTCAGGATTGCTGGAAGTGATTGGTGACACCTCGATTTCGATCGAAAAAGTCACCTTCAGCTCCAACGAAGTAGCTACTGGCGATCTTTTTGTTGCAGTGAAGGGAACCCGGGTGGATGGCCACACCTTTATTGATCAGGCGGTGCAATCCGGCGCCAAGGCAGTGGTTTGCGAGCGACTTCCCGAGACATTGGTTCCGGGAATCACATATGCCAGGGTAGCCGACAGCTCAATCGCATTGGCTTTCATCGCGGCCAACTATTACGATAACCCCTCAGGGAAACTGAGTCTGGTGGGAGTTACAGGTACAAACGGTAAAACCACTTCCGTTACGTTGTTGTACAGGTTGTTTATGGAGCTTGGTTACTGCTGCGGACTGGTATCCACGGTTGAGAATCGTATCAACGAGCAGGTCATTCCATCAACACATACCACACCGGATCCCATCAAATTGAACAGGTTGCTATCCATGATGGTGGACGATGGCTGCGAATATTGTTTCATGGAAGTAAGTTCCCATGCAGTGGTGCAACATAGGGTCACCGGACTCTCTTTCGCTGGAGGCGTATTCACCAACATCACGCATGATCATTTGGATTATCACAAGACATTCGACGAATACATAAAAGCCAAAAAAGGTTTTTTCGATATGTTGACTGATGAGAGCTTTGCCTTGTATAACTCTGATGACCGTAACGGTTCCGTAATGGTGCAGAATTGTAAGGCACGAATCAGCAATTATGGGATCAGGACATCATCCGACTTCAAATGCCGGATCATAGAAAACACCTTCGGGGGGCTTCTTTTGTCTATTGACGGACATGAGGTGTTATGCAGATTGATAGGATCCTTCAACGCCTATAATATCACGGCCGTTTATGGCGTAGCTGTTTTGCTGGGTCAAGACAAGCTAAAGGTTTTGACAGCATTGAGTAACCTCGATTCAGTTGAAGGCAGGTTTCAATATGTGGTTTCCAGCAACAATGTCACCGGCATCGTTGATTATGCACATACCCCTGATGCGTTGATGAATGTGCTGAACACCATCAAAGACCTTCGCACAGGGAATGAACAGGTGATCACCATTGTGGGGTGTGGAGGTGATCGTGATAGGGCGAAAAGACCGTTGATGGCCAAAATCGCAAGCGAAATGAGTGACAAGGTGATTTTCACTTCTGATAATCCTAGATCGGAAAATCCCGAAACCATCATCGAAGAAATGAGAACAGGTGTTTCCCCTGTCAACTTTAAGAAAACATTGGCCATCACCGACCGGAGAGAGGCTCTTCGGGCAGCATGCAGCATGTCTGGCCCAGGCGACATCATTTTGGTCGCGGGAAAAGGACATGAGAAGTACCAGGAGATCGCAGGTGTAAAATACCCCTTCGATGACCGGCAAGTATTGATAGACTCATTTAAAATATTCGAAAGCTGATGCTTTACTATTTTTTCGAATATCTCGATAAGGTAATGGACATCCCTGGTGCAGGGGTTTTCAAATATATCTCCTTCCGTGCTGCCATGGCGATGATCATTTCGCTATTCATCACCTTGTTCCTTGGTAAGCCGATCATCAGACTTCTTTTACGCAAACAAGTCGGCGAAACCATTCGTGACCTTGGTTTGGAAGGACAAAACCAAAAGCAAGGGACACCTACCATGGGTGGATTGATCATACTGTCAGCCATACTGATTCCTACCATGTTGTTGGCTCGATTGGACAATGTCTATATCATACTGATGATTGTCTCCACCATTTGGCTTGGCCTTATCGGATTCCTCGACGACTATATCAAAGTGTTCAAAAAAGACAAGGAGGGATTGGCTGGAAGGTTCAAAATTATCGGTCAGGTCGGTCTGGGATTGATCGTAGGTTCAACATTGTTTTTCAATGATGATGTCGTTGTTCGTTCATCTTCTGAAGTACAAGCAACTGCCTCCATAACAGCAAGCATGGAGGCGGATGAGGCACGGACTAACCCGCAGGATGTCAAGTCAACCGCGACAACAATTCCGTTTTTCAAGAACAATGAATTCGACTACAAAATGATCACTTCATTGTATGGCGACAAAGAGGGTGATTCCGTTTGGTTGGTTTTCATATTGGTGGTCATTTTGATTGTGACAGCTGTTTCCAACGGAGCCAATATCACAGACGGTATAGACGGACTAGCTACCGGCTCTTCTGCAATCATCGGTGTTACGTTGGCTGTTTTCGCATACGTTTCGGGTAACATGATTTTCTCTGACTATCTCAACATCATGTATATCCCCCATACGGGAGAGTTAATGGTGTTCATGAGCGCATTCGTTGGAGCATGTGTCGGATTCTTGTGGTTCAATGCCTATCCTGCTCAGGTTTTCATGGGCGACACCGGTAGTCTCGCTTTGGGAGGAATCATAGCGGTGTTTGCGATTTCGATCCGGAAAGAACTGATGATACCTGTGATCTGTGGCATCTTCCTGGTCGAAAACCTTTCGGTGATGATGCAGGTGAGTTATTTCAAATACACCAAGAAAAAATACGGGGCCGGTAGACGAATCTTCAAGATGTCTCCGCTGCACCACCATTACCAGAAACTGGGATATCATGAATCCAAAATCGTGACCCGGTTCTGGATCGTCGGAATCATGTTGGCCATAGTCAGTATCGTAACCTTGAAACTTCGTTGATGCAGGATGTCTAACAAAGGCAAAATAGTTGTTTTGGGTGCCGGTGAAAGCGGGCTTGGATCTGCCGTCCTTGCAAAGTTGAAAGGCTACGAGGTTTTTGTATCCGACAGCGGACCGATCAAAGAGGTTTACCGTGATGAATTTGTTAGGCGCGGGATTGCTTTCGAGGAAAATGGTCATTCGTGGGATAAGTTAATGGATGCCACCGAAGTCATCAAAAGTCCTGGCATACCCGAAAAGGCGCCACTGGTTCAGGAATATTTATCCAAAGGAACACCGGTGATATCCGAGATTGAGTTCGCAGGTCGATACACCAATGCCCGCAAAATATGTATCACCGGAACCAATGGCAAGACCACTACAACCCTCCTTACCTATCACATTTTGCAAAAGGCGGGACTGAATGTTGGTCTGGCTGGAAACGTAGGTAAAAGCTTTGCAATGCAAGTTGCGGAGACGGAAAGGGATTACTATGTAATTGAGCTCAGCAGCTTTCAGCTAGATGGAATGTTTGATTTTCGTTCCGACATCTCCGTGCTGTTGAATATCACACCTGATCACCTGGATCGTTACGATTATCAGCTCTCTAAATATGTAGACTCGAAATTCCGAATCCTCAATAACCAGCTTCCAACAGATGCTTTCATCTGGTGTGCTGATGATGCGATACTGAGCCAAGAGATGAGTAAGAGAGAAGTCACGCCTGTGTCATACCCTTTTTCAATCAATACCTCTGAGGGTATGGCTGCCTACCTACAAAACGAAAACCTAATCATAAAAACCCAAAACCAAACTCTCGATATGTCCATTTACAACTTAGCACTTCAGGGAAAGCACAACCTTTACAACACCATGGCAGCAGGGATTGCAGCCCGAATCCTCGACATACGCAAGGAGGTGGTGAGAGAGAGTTTTTCCGACTTCAAAAACGCCGAACATCGGCTTGAACATGTGATGACGGTTCATGGCATCGAGTTTGTCAACGACTCCAAAGCAACAAATGTGAATTCTGCATGGTACGCATTGGAATGCATGCAAAAGCCGGTTATATGGATCGCAGGCGGGGTCGACAAGGGAAACGACTACACTGAACTACGTGATTTGGTGCAAGCAAAAGTCAAAGCAATCGTTTGCATGGGTAAGGATAATCAGAAGATACATGAGGCGTTCAAGGACATTGTGCCCGACATAGCCGATGCTGATTCAGCAACTGATGCGGTAAGGATGTCGTATGAGCGCGGCCGCAAAGGAGATGTTGTGCTGTTGTCGCCTGCCTGTGCAAGCTTCGACCTCTTCAAAAATTACGAGGATCGTGGATGGCAATTCAAATCGGCAGTAAGATCACTTTAATCAAAACCACATAAGCAATGAACAATTGGTTGGAGAAATATTTCAGAGGTGACCGGGTCATTTGGCTCGTGGTCATGCTGCTCTCCATTTTCTCCATCTTGGCGGTTTACAGCTCCACTGGAACCTTGGCATACAAGTACAAGGACGGTAATACCGAGTATTACCTGCAAAAGCACTTGTTCATCCTGGTTTTCGGCTTTGTACTGATGTATGTGGTGCATCTGTTTAGATACACTTTGTACGCCCGCCTATCCAACATTTCTATCATCATTGCCATACCTCTTTTGTTTTTCACATTGGTGATGGGAACGAACCTCAACGAGGCAAGTCGTTGGCTCACATTGCCAATCATCAACATGTCCTTTCAAACATCCGATTTGGCCAAGTTGGCACTCATTCTTTTTGTAGCCCGTGCGCTTTCCTTGAAACAGGATAACATCAAGGATTTCAAATCTGCCTTCGTTCCGATCATGCTTCCCGTACTCATTACCTGCGGTTTAATCATGCCTGCGAATCTCTCCACAGCGGCGGTTTTGTTCACAACTTGCCTGACATTGATGATCATCGGGAGAGTAAGCTTCAAATACATCTCCGCATTGATAGGAA
>JBEAXM010000007.1:0-3540 GCA_041159805.1 Bacteroidota bacterium | reverse complement strand
GGATACCGCAATTGGTCGCAGGTCATTGCCCACCGCTACTGGATTTTTCAGGCCCACCCAATACTAAAAAACTATCCCTGAGGCTTTTCCTCAGCTTCCGTGGGTTTTTCCTCGGACTTGGCTTCTACGGATGCCTCACGGTTGATAGCTCCGTCGTAAGGTTCCATACGTACTACCTGTTGAACCTCCCTTTTTACCTCCTCCACCATCTGTTTGCCATCATCCAAAGTGGCCTGGGTTCTGATCTCATCCTTGATACCTCGCATGGCATCGTTCATTTCACGCATGCCTTTACCCAATCCGCGAGCCAATTCGGGAATTTTCTTGGAGCCGAAAAACATCAGCACGAACAGGAGGATTACAAAAAGCTCACCGGTGCCGATACTTTCCAGAAACAATAAGGTGTGAAGCAGCATGATGGATAATATGATTTTCAAAGATAGCCATATGGAAAACAACTTTCGGTGCTGTTGGTTGCGACTGATATCAGACATTAAATTTGTCGCGAACAGATAACTGATGGCTACCAACACATTGATGACCCGCAAGGCATACTTGCGAAAGATTGCCAACCGACGGCTGGTCATAGACATTCTTGTCACCTTGTTGGGAATTGCCTCCGCCACGATTGGCTTGAAGGCCTTTTTGTTGCCAAACGATTTTATTGATGGGGGAGTCACCGGTATTTCGCTACTCACGGCCTTACTCACCGACATCGGCCTGCCAGTGCTTATCATTGTCTTCAACATCCCCTTTGTACTCATGGGATACTTCCAGATGGGGAAACGGTTTGCAGTGAAAACCATTACAGCCATTTGCGGACTTGCCCTTGCATTGTATTTTTTCAATTTCGAGATTGTAACGAGCGATAAGCTGCTCATCTCCGTTTTCGGTGGCTTTTTCCTTGGGTTGGGTATCGGCCTTGCAGTTCGGTCGGGTTGCGTGATTGATGGAACAGAAATCTTGGCCCTATACCTGAGCAAACGGACACCGCTTTCAATCGGTGCGGTGATCTTGCTCATCAATTTGGTGATATTCTCATTTGCCGCCTGGCTTTTGGGAATAGAGCCAGCACTTTATTCATTGTTGACTTACCTCGTTGCTTCGCGGACCATCGATTTCGTGGTGCATGGTATTGAAGAGTACACGGGTGTTACAATCGTATCAGCCAAGAGCGAGGAGATCCGTCTGATGATCACCAACCAACTCAACAGGGGAGTGACCATATACAAGGCGAAAGGCGGCTATCGCCGCGATGGAGAGCCGGAGAAGGAAATGGAGGTGTTGTTCACCGTAATCACGAGCTTGGAGCTAACACGGTTGAAGAGCGAAATCGAACGCATCGATCCCAATGCCTTTTTGGTCATGAACACCGTGAACGACACCAAGGGTGGAACCCTGAGGCGCCGCAGGGTCATTTAACCGGCTGAGCAATAAAAAAGCCCCGCGTTTTTGCGCGGGGCTTCAATGATCCAGCTTGTTGGATTATGCTTTTTTCCTCGACAGGAAATCGTACACGATTGGTGAGGCGATGCAAAGTGATGAATAGGTTCCAACGATGATACCGATCAGCAATGCAAAAGTGAATCCGCGGATCACCTCGCCACCGAAGATGAAAATGGACATCAACACGAAGAAGATGGTCAACGAGGTGTTGATGGTCCGGCTGAGTGTTGAATTGAGGGATTTGTTCAGGATCTCTTTCAAATCCCATTTCTCATGCAATGCAAGGTTCTCACGGACGCGGTCGAATACGATTACCGTATCGTTGATGGAATAACCAACAACGGTCAAGATGGCTGCTATGAAGGCCTGGTCGATTTCGAGAGAGAAGGGTAATACACCCCACAGCAGGGAGAACAAACCAAGCGTTATCAATACGTCATGCGCCAATGCAACCACAGCGCCTGTACCAAAGGCCCACTTGCGGAAGCGAACCACTATGTAAAGGAAGATCACAATCAGTGAGAAGAGCACTGCATAGGCCGAGGACACCTTCAAGTCATCTGCAATGGTTGGTCCAACTTTTTGCGAACTCATGATCTGGTCGGCTTTGATGCCCAAGCCGGAAACCAATGCCGACTCCACTTTTGCATCCGCTTCGGTGGAGTTGTCATTAATCAGGAATGTGGTGGTAACCTTGACCTGGTTTGAAGGTCCGAACGTTTTCACCTCCGGAGCCGATCCAAACGGTGTGGCCAGTTTTTCACGAATTTCAGTGGAGTTGACATCCTGATCGAAGCGAACCACATAGGTGCGTCCCCCGTTGAAATCAACACCGGTGCTGAAGCCACGAACCAACATGGAGCCGATGCCTATGACAATGATTATTGCCGAAATGGTGTAATACAGCTTCCTGCCCGAAATCCAATCAACTTTAATGTTCTTGAAAGCGTTCTCGGTAAGTTTAGTGGAGAAGTTAACCGACTTGTTACGGTCGAGGCGCCATTCAAAAATGATACGGGTGATGAAGATGGCAGTGAACATGGATACCAGTATACCGATAATCAGCGTGGTGGCGAAACCTTGGATTGGTCCCGAACCGAATACATACAAAATGATACCCGATAGGATGGAGGTCACGTTCGCATCGATGATGGAGGAGTAAGCCATCTTGTAACCATCGGCCACAGCCAATCGCGTTCCTTTGCCATTGGCCAGCTCTTCACGGATACGTTCGTAGATGATGATGTTGGCATCAACCGCAAGGGCCAGCGTAAGCACGATACCGGCGATACCGGGTAGTGTCAGCACGGCGCCAAGTGAGGCAAGCACACCGAAAATGAAGAAAATATTCACGAACAAGGCCACATCAGCAGCCCAACCGGCGTTGCTGTAGTAGAAGCCCATGAATATCAGGATCAGGATCAACGCGATGATGAAGGAGTTCAATCCACTGCTGATTGCTTCTTCTCCCAATGAGGGACCTACAACGGCTTCCTCAACAATTTTCGCTGGAGCTGGAAGTTTACCGGCTTTCAGGATGTTTGCCAAATCCTTCGCTTCATTGATCTCGAAGTTTCCTGTGATATTGGAATTGCCACCTGCGATTTCGCCTTGAACGGTTGGGTAGGAATACACATAGTCATCCAATACGATTGCAATGCTTTTGCCAACGTTTTCAGCGGTGAGTCGCTTCCAAACCTGTGCGCCTTCGGCATTCATGCGCATGGTGATTTCAGGTTTTCCATTGAACTGACCGAAGTCCTGTCGGGCATCTGAAATCGCGCTACCATCCAATGGCGCCTTGTTATCGCGGCCGTTGGTCTTGATGGCAATCATCTCATGGACGGTTGCCTCCTTGCTGGGAGGTTTCACGCCCCACAAGAACCTCATGTTCTTTGGAAGCATGGCTCGTATGTCGTCCCTTGCGAAAATCGCATTTACTTTGGCAGTGTCCTTTACGGCTGCGTAACCCACTACAGGTCCTTTTTGTAGCTCTTGCTGGCCTTGTGTATTCTGGAAAATGGCAGGGCTCAACACAGCATACAACGGGTTCTCCTTGGCGAAGTTCTCAAACGTATTGGCTGTATCTTTCAG
>JBEAXM010000218.1:0-8609 GCA_041159805.1 Bacteroidota bacterium | reverse complement strand
ATTCGCAAATCAAACCAAGGCAAAATCCACTGTAGACCTGGGCTTGTGTGTGGGCGCCTATAGCCAATCGGGCAAAGCCCAGTAGTCCTGCAAATAACACCACCAGTATCACCGGTTCATGGAGCCCTGCGTTGAGTCGGGACGAGAATCCAATCAATAACCCTACCAGCCCACCTATTCCGACCATGTGGATACTGATTTTCCAAAAAAAGTTTACAATCCACGATAATATGATTGCAACAGCTGCACCAAGCACCATGTCGGACATGACAACTGGTATGGGCAGTTGGGAGATCAGGTAGTGACAAACGAAATAACAAAAAGCAGTAGTCACGAACGGCCACTTGCGTTCGGAGGGATTCTCCATTTCCAAACTTGAAACAACACCTCTTTGGAGCATGAACAATGTGGTGATGATGGGAAGTGCAGCTGTTGTTATGAATACAACCGTAATCAACACCTGCTGCACATGAGGTGAGGTGCTGAACGCAACATAGGTGTTCAGGTTCAGCACCAACACCATTGCGTAAAACGGCATGAACAATGGATGCAACAAGTATGATATCAGCCGGCTGAATTGCAAAAACACGTTATTCGAATATGGTTAATGCGTTATGTTATTATTGTCGCTGAAAACACCTTAGGAAGTATCCCTGTCAAAAATGATTTTATGAACCTGAACAATAAAGCATGTGCAATTCCATTTTTCCGATTCAGGTTCACTATAATTCCTTCCTTAAACGTGCAACCGGAATCCCCAGTTGCTCACGGTATTTGGCTACGGTCCTGCGGGCGATGTTGTATCCTTTTTGGTTGAGGATTTTCATCAGCTTGTCGTCGGGTAGCGGCTTGCGTTTATCCTCGTTGGCGATGGCATCGGAGAGTATCTTTTTGACCTCTCTGCTAGAGACCTCCTCGCCGGAGTCGGTGGAAAGCGCTTCGGAGAAGAACGTTTTGAGCAAAAACGTGCCAAAAGGGGTTTGAACGTATTTGCTATTGGCCACCCTGGAAACGGTTGAGATATCCAATTGCACTATTTCTGCGATGTCCTTGAGGATCATTGGTCGCAGCATCTTTTCATTTCCCTCCACAAAATACTCTCGCTGGTAGTCCAGAATTGCCTGCATGGTACGGATCAGTGTGAATTGCCTTTGCCTTATGGCATCGATGAACCATTTTGCAGCATCCAGCTTCTGCCTGATGAAATTGATGGCTTCCCTGTTGGACTTGTTATTGGTATCCTTGCTGTAATCCTCCAACATCCTCGAATACTGTTTGCTGATTCGCAAATCTGGAGCGTTCCTGGAGTTCAAGGTAAGCTCCAAAACACCATCGTTATTGGTGAGTATGAAATCCGGAATCACCGTCTGGGCGCCCCGACTATCGCCGGAAAAACTGCCTCCCGGCTTCGGGTTCAAATGAATGATTTCGTTGATTGCATCCTTTAGCTGGACATCGGATAGCTCCAATGCCTTTTCAATTTTCTCGTAGTGCTTCTTGGAAAATTCCTCCATGTATTCGTCAAGAATCGCCAAAGCATGCCGGATGGATTCCTTTCGTGGATCCTTCCTGGCGATTTGAAGCATCAGACACTCTCGCAAATCCCTTGCACCAACACCGGCGGGGTCGAAAAGCTGAATTTGATGGAGCACCTCCTCCACCTCCTGGGTAGTGGCTTCAATTCCTTGTGAGAACGCCAGATCATCACAAATCGATTGCACCTCCCTGCGTAGGTATCCATCCTCATCCAAGCTACCAATAAGATGGGTTGCGAGCATGTATTGCTTGTCATCAAAATCGCAAAGCGATAATTGCGACAACAGCATGTCGTGGAACGATCCGCCAGATACAACCGGGATTTCCGTACGTTCGTCGTCCGGCCCGGTGTTGTTCATACGCGTTCTGTAATCGCCATCGTCATCGGATATGTATTCGGAAATATCGAAGTCATCCCGTTCCTCGCCGGACACCTCCTGGTCGTCGCTGGAATTATCGGCAGCAGCCAGATCGTCGTCGCGCTCATCCTGCTCACTTGAATCATCCGAAGCGCCCTCTTCCAAGGCAGGATTGATTTCCAACTCCTCCTTGATGCGTTGGTCCAATGCCATGGTTGGCACTTGCAATAGCTTCATCAGCTGAATCTGTTGAGGAGACAGCTTTTGAAGGAGCTTTTGTTGAAGAGACTGCTTGAGCAATTTGCGATTTAAGATTAACCCCGAAGTGTGCGAAGCCCTGATTCGGGGGACGATTTACGATGGACGATTGGGGATTGAAGAACTACTGAATTCAGAGTGTTATTTCAACCCAAATATTCTATTATGCTTTCGTTAGAATTCTGCGTTCAGTGGTGTTCTTGGGAATGGGATGACATCACGAATGTTGGCCATGCCTGTGATGAAGAGTATAAGCCGTTCAAATCCCAGGCCGAATCCGGCATGAGGTACGGTGCCGAATTTCCTTGTCTCCAGGTACCACCATAAACTTTGTTCATGAATACCCATCTCCTGAATACGAGAATGAAGTTTGTCATAGTTCTCCTCCCGCTGTGATCCGCCTACGATTTCACCAATTCCCGGGAACAATACATCCATGGCCCGAACGGTCTTGCCATCGTCGTTTTGCTTCATATAAAACGCCTTGATGTGTTTCGGGTAGTCGAATAGGATGACAGGTTTTTGAAAATGCTTTTCAACCAAGTACCTCTCATGTTCCGACTGGAGGTCGGTACCCCACTCCACTTTGAACTCAAATTTTTGTCCTGATGACTTCAGTATCTCCACTGCCTCCGTGTAGGAGATTCTTACGAATGGGTTAGAAACCACACTTTGCAGGCGTTGGAGCAGTTCGTTGTCGTACATCTTATTCAGGAACTCCAAATCATCTGCACAATTCTCCAAAGCATATTGCACCAGATATTTCAACATATCCTCCACTAGATCCATGTTGTCATCCAGCTCATAAAATGCCATCTCCGGCTCAATCATCCAGAATTCAGCCAAGTGTCGTGCTGTGTTGGAGTTTTCTGCGCGGAACGTTGGGCCGAACGTATAGATGAGACCAAGAGCCAATGCACCTAGCTCACCCTCCAATTGTCCACTTACGGTAAGGTTTGTTTCCCTTCCAAAAAAATCCTGTTCATAGTCAACGGAGCCATCGTCCTTGATGGGAGGGTTGGAGGCATTGAGGGTTGTTACACGGAACATGGCTCCAGCTCCTTCAGCATCGGATCCGGTGATGATGGGGGTGTGCAGATAAAAGAAACCACGGTCATTGAAATATTTATGAATTGCAAAAGCCATGGCGTGGCGGATGCGGAAAACAGCTCCAAATGTGTTGGTTCGAGGACGTAGGTGAGCTATTTCACGGAGGAATTCAAGCGAATGTCCTTTTTTCTGTAACGGATAGGTGTCAGGATCCGCTTCACCGTATATGTGTATCTCATTGGCTTGCACTTCCACGGGCTGACCGGATCCCTGAGATGGAACCAGTATGCCCTTTATGGAAACGGAGCTTCCGGTTTGGATGCGTTTGATCATCGATTCATCGAAGGCATTGGGGTCAGCAACAACCTGTATGTTGTGGATGGTACTGCCATCGTTGACCGCAACGAAAATGACATTCTTATTGCCTCTTCTGGTACGCACCCAGCCTTTCACCCAAACGGATTGGGACTCGGGTGTGGTTTGCAAAAGCGCTTTGACGGACTGGTGTTTCATTGGGAAAAGTTAATGATATCACAAAATTCGTCTTTTTATACGATTATGGCAATAAAAAAAGGCTGCCCGATAACGGGCAGCCTTTAGCAGTTGATGGTGCAACCGGATTACTTGCTAACCGAGAACTTACGAGTGATTGTAGAATTACCGGCCTTGATTTCCATGAAGTAAAGTCCGTTGGAAAGCGCACTCATGTCCAAAGACTGGTTGTAGGTTTGGGAAGCGGCTAGCTTTCCGAAATTCTGCTGGAGCACAGACTGACCTACAGCGTTCAATACGTTGATGGAAACTGTCTCTTCGGAGGTGAGCTGGAATTGAACAGTGGCTGAATTGCTAACCGGATTTGGGAAGATGTTCAAAGATGACTCAAGAGAGGCATCATTCAATCCCAAAGAGGTGTTACCATAGAAGTTACGCGCGGCTTGAGCGGAATAAATACCGTTGTTGAAGTAAACGGTGTTGCTGTTACCATCCAAGATGGTCACGTTTCCAACTCCGTAGCCAGAGTTGATTCCATCGCCATAGGAATCGTAAATGACAAAACGATAGCAACCAGTGGCTGGCAAAGTGATCTGGTGTGTGTTCAATTGTGTGCCATTTGCTGCAAGCTGGGTATATGGACCTCCTGCTGCGATTTGGGTACCACCGCCATTGAAGAACTTCCAAGTAATTTCATCACCATAGCGATCCTGAAGGACGTTTAGGGTCAAATTGAGCGTCTGGCTAGCTGATGTAGTGGCATTAAATGGAGTTGAGCTGGAGTTGTTCGAAGGATCGTCATCGCTGCCACCATTCACGGAGCTAACGTTAACGTTCAGGGTGTTACTTGGGTTCATTTGGAATCCTACGATGGCAGGAAGGGTGATGTTCGCGGTTCCGAGCGGACCGATGTTACCATAGTAGTAGTAAGTCCAGTTGGTTCCACCGTTCACGTTATAATCGATGACAGCACTGGTGATTGGAGCGCTTCCGAGATTCTTAAGCTGGATGCTAGGTGCGAAGTTGGCATCACACAAATCGTCGGGCTGGGCAACGGAAACCAGGTTTGCATTGTTAACAGTTGTAAGACCTGTATAAGCGATTGGAACGCGAGCAACATTGATGATGTTGGTGGTGCTTTGGGCAACGAAAACCAGGATCTCCAGGTTAGAAACATCAACAGGAACGGTACCGATTGTGGCTGGAACCGTGTAGTTGAAAGTGCGCTGCACCAAGGTTCCCTGGGCTGTGTTGGTGATATCTTCACCGGTGGATCCTGTTGTAATCACATCACGAAGAGCGTGCATGTGACGATAGGTTCCATCAGGATTCACCATGGTAGGGTTGAACTGCGATGCACCTGTTTGAGGACCGTTAACGTTGTTTTGAAGCAACATTACGGTGAGTTTGTTTGTAGCAACTGGGCTGCTAGCTGTGTAGAAAGCTTCAATGTTGATGGTAAGTTGGTTGGTTGAAGCATTCAATTCCGCTTGACCGGCAACGTTAACATATGCGGGCTGAGCAAGAACAGCATTGACAGCGGCTGTCCATGCACTACGGCTCATGGCCAATGCAGTTGCAGTGGATGGATAAGGTACACGGCTAACAGCACCTTGTGGGTAGCCGGTGATTCCCATTCCTGGGATGGCTGCAATTGCATTGCCATCAGGTGTGCGGAAATCAGGCTGTCCCGCAGATGGAGTGGCGAAGCTTCCCGTGTGGATGTTCACTGCAAAAGCCCTACCTGGGTTTGCTGCAGTGATTTGGGCTGCGATCTTGTGACCATCGGGGCAATAAACGCAATTGACGCCCGTGAATTCCTCAATGATGGCGTTTTTGAGAGCTGGTTGTTGGCTCACAGGCAGCTGCGCGTATGCGTTAACTGAAGCAAGAGCCAAAACTGAAATAGTAAACAGTTTCTTCATGATTCGGGGTTTGATAATAGTTTGATAAATATTAGATATTATTATGCTTAGACTCTTTGTTTAAGACGAGCTACAAACTTAACCAAATACTAAAACATTTGGTGAGGTTGTAGTCAAAAATGTTAATCCGCGAGTGCGGTCAGCGTGCAGTTATTCAAAAACGCTTCATATACAGTGCGATACGAAAGAGTAAATTGTCTTTTTGAAGTCATTTTTGCGAAGTGCGGGATAATCTTTTGCCCAAATGCTAGGATTGAGTTATCTTTACTTTTTTAATTGAGAAAAACCCATATCAAATTTATTGAATATGAAGAAAATATACCTTATTCTAGCGACACTAGGCATTGTATTCCAAGCTCATGCACAGAGTAGTAGTTTTTCCATAAGCAATGTTTACATCACCGGAGACCCTGCGTTTCTACTTCAGGGTCATGCCACGGTAACCAACAACAGCTCCTCCGCAAAGGATGTTGCAGTTACCAGAACCGTAAACAACCTGTTCCCAGGCCATGTTGGTTACTTCTGCTGGTTCCAGTGTTACCCACCTAATATTGGCACATCACCCGATTTCATCAATATCCCTGCAGGCGGAAACATCAACCTGTTCCAAGCAGACATTGAAACCAATGCCATTTCAGGTGTATCGTTTAACACCTATTGTTTTTATGATTCAAACAACTCCTCTGACTCAGCTTGTGTGAGCTTTGTCTTCGATGCCACCACTGGCATCAACGAGATAGTCACCAACAGGAACTACATCTCCAAACCATACCCTAACCCCGCATCCGACAATGCTTCATTTTTCGTGAACACCTTAAAAGGAGCAAAAGCACGTTTAAAGCTGTTCAACATGTTGGGAACCGAAGTGAAGGATCTTGCTATTGGCGACAACACCAAATCCGCTGTAAAGCTCAATGTTTCCGACCTCAGCTCCGGCGTGTATTTTTATTCGCTGTTCATCAACGGGAAAAGCACGAGCTCTGGAAAGCTGATGGTTTCTGGAAACTAACACCCATACCAAGTACAAGTATTGTTCACCTTAATGCTTAGGGTTGGTATTACTTACCCTTGATTTTTCAAACACATGAATAAAAAAAAGGACGCCCTTGATTACCACTCCCAAGGAAGACCTGGAAAGATAGAGGTTGTTCCAACAAAGCCCTACTCATCCCAGAGGGACCTATCGTTGGCCTATTCCCCCGGTGTTGCCGAACCCTGCATCCGCATTAGCGAGAACGAGGAGGATGTTTACAAATACACAGCGAAGGGGAACCTGGTTGCTGTTATTTCCAACGGAACCGCTGTTTTAGGCCTGGGTAACATCGGACCCAATGCATCCAAACCGGTAATGGAGGGCAAGGGGTTGCTTTTTAAGATTTTCGCAGACATTGATGTGTTTGACATTGAGATCGACAAAACCGATGTGGATGGATTTGTTGAAACAGTAAAAGCCATCGCTCCCACTTTTGGAGGCATTAACTTGGAAGACATCAAAGCTCCCGAGTGTTTTGAAATTGAAAGGCGACTGAAAGAGGAGCTTTCGATTCCAATCATGCATGATGACCAGCATGGCACAGCGATCATTTCAGGTGCTGCACTGATCAATGCACTCGAAATTGCCGGCAAGGGAATCGAGCAGGTACGAATCGTGGTGAACGGTGCGGGTGCTTCAGCCATATCATGCACCAAGTTGTTTGTTTCGTTGGGCGCGAAACTTGATAACATCGTGATGCTCGACAGTAGTGGTGTTATCCGCTCCGACCGTGCAAACCTGGATGAACAAAAAAGGGTTTTTGCAACCAAAAGGGATCTGAATTCCCTTGAGGAGGCGATGAAGGATGCTGATGTTTTCATCGGATTGTCAAAGGGCAATATCCTCAAATCCTCGCATCTGCAGTCGATGGCCGCCAACCCTGTTGTTTTTGCTATGGCAAACCCCGATCCCGAGATCACTTATGAGGATGCCCATGCATCCAGGGAGGATATCATCCTTGCAACTGGCCGTTCCGACTACCCCAATCAAGTTAACAACGTGATTGGATTTCCTTTCATTTTCAGAGGGGCATTGGACGTGAGGGCAACACAAATCAACGAAGAGATGAAACTTGCGGCGGTTCGGGCAATAGCTGAACTTGCCAAGGAGCCCGTTCCAGAAATCGTGAATCACGCCTACAACAAAACGAACATCGTTTTCGGACGGGATTACATCATTCCGAAGCCTCTTGATCCGAGATTGATCACCACAGTGGCTCCGGCAGTCGCGAAAGCAGCAATAGATTCAGGAGTGGCCCGTCAACCCATCACCAATTGGGAAGCATATGTGGAAGAATTGGGAAAGCGGTTGGGTCACGACAACAAAATAACACGGATCATAACCAACAAAGCCAGGCAGAATCCAAAAAAAGTTGTGTTTGCCGAGGCCGACAACTACAAGATCTTGAAAGCCGCACAAATTGTGCGTGATGAGGGAGTAGCACATCCCATACTGCTTGGAAACCGTGAGAAGATTGAAAAAATAATCCTTGAAAACGGACTTGACCTTGGTGACATACCCATCATCGATCCAAGAAAAGAGCAAGAAACCATTGACCGTTATGGCGAGTTGTTCTTCAACAAAAGAGCGCGTAACGGATTCAACACTTACGAGGCAAGAAAAATCATGCGTGAGCGTAATTACTACGGCGCCATGATGGTGGAGACTGGAGATGCGGATGTTTTGATATCCGGCCTTACCAGAAAATATGCCGACATCCTTAAGCCCGCCTTGTACATTATCGGTACAGCGGAGCATGTGCGTAGGGTTGCCGGCATGTATATCATGATCACCAAAAAGGGGCCGATTTTCTTTGCCGACACCACCATCAATGTGAACCCGACCGCGGATGAATTGGTAGAAATCACCTTGCTCACCGCAGAGGCCGTTCGAAAATTCAATGTGAAACCTCGCATTGCCATGGTCTCCTTCTCCAATTTCGGCTCTTCAAAAGAT
>JBEAXM010000161.1:0-4068 GCA_041159805.1 Bacteroidota bacterium | reverse complement strand
GGATACGTCCGCAGTGTTCACACACGATGATTTTCTTGTGTTGGCGGATATCCAACTGCCTTTGTGGTGGAATCTTGTTGAAACAGCCACCGCATGCATCCCGCTGTACGGTTACCACTGCCAAGCCGTTGCGGGCATTGGTGCGGATGCGCGAGTAGGCCGTCAACAAACGCTCTTCAATCAGAGCCTTTGCCTGGTCGGAGAAATCCATCAGCTGGGCTTCTTCCTTCTGGGTCTCGGCGATGATGGTGTCAAGCTCTTCCTTCTTGGCATTGAGGTCGCCCATACGCTCTTCGAGGCGGGCATTGGCTTCGTTGAGTACGGTTGTTTGGTTACCCAACTCGAATTCGTATTCACGGATACGCTTTTCGGAAAGCTGTATCTCGAGGTTTTGGAACTCGATCTCCTTGTTGAGGGAATCGAACTCGCGGTTGTTCTTTACGTTCATCTGCTGGCCTTCATACTTCTTGATGGCAGCTTTAGAATCCTTTATCGACTGCTTTTTCTGGGCAATCAGGTTGGTGTACCCTTCAACATCCTCGTTGAGGTTGTTGATACGGGTTTGCAATCCGGCAATCTCATCCTCGAGGTCTGCCACTTCCATGGGCAGTTCGCCACGGATGATGCGGATACGATCGATTTCAGAGTCGATGAGCTGCAACTGGAACAGGGCTTGCAGACGCTGCTCAACAGTGAAGTCGTCTTTCGCTTTGCCAAAATCTTTCAGCTTGAAGTTGAAACGGTGCTCCTTGGCTGGCTCAACAACTTTTTCAACAACCTTCGAACGGGATGCACGCTTGGCCTTGGGCTCCTTGGTTGCAGTTTCGGATTTGCTCTTGGTGGCTTTTTTCTTTTCGGCTACCGCTTCGGTGGTGTCGGTGCCTTTTGACGCAGTTTTCTTTACCGCCATTTCAGAGATACTTTACAGGGTTTGTGTGAATGTCCGTTAAACGGAGCGCAAATGTAGTGAATTCCCTGCTTAATTCCCTATGGAGTAACTCATTCGTAAACTGCTCACTTTCAAAGTGTCCCATATCGGCAATCACAATTTTACCATCCGCATCGAAGAACTGGTGGTATTTGTAGTCGGCCGTGAGGAAAACATCGGCCTTTTCAGCTATCGCATTCTTTAACAGGAAGCTACCTGAACCACCACAAACGGCCACTGTGCTTATCTGCGATTTCAGGATGTCCGTGTGCCTCAGTGATTTAACCCCAAAACGCTCTTTCACCAGATTCAAAAATGCCAGGGTTTCCATAGGTTTCTCCAACTCCCCAATCATGCCGGATCCGATTCCTTGGTGTTGGTTGTCAGTGTTATACAGCTCATAAGCCACCTCTTCGTAAGGGTGGGCTTCGAACAATGCTTGCAAAACCGTTTTTTCTAAATACTGGGCAAAAATGGTTTCAATGCGGATTTCGTTCTCATAGCTCCGTACCCCGATTTTTCCGGTGGTGGGATCGGATCCTATCAGCGGGCGGAAAGTGCCCACGCCATTGGTGTTGAAGCTGCATTCATCATACTTACCGATGTGTCCGACGCCTGCAGCAAACAACGAGTTGCGAACCTTTTCAGCATCCTTTTCAGGGCAATAAGTCACCAGCTTTTTGATCTGTCCTCTTTTGACATCCAACACGCGTGTGCGAACCAACCCCAGCCGGCTGCATATTTCGGCGTTCACTCCATGTGCTACATTATCAAGGTTGGTGTGAATGGCATAAATGGCTATATCGTGCTTGATGGCTTTCATCACCGTCCGCTCCACATGGTTTTTGCCATTGAATCTTTTCAATCCTGAAAATACAACAGGGTGGTGGGCAATCACCAGGTTGCAACCGTTCCGAACGGCTTCGTCAATCACGGCTTCGGTGCTATCGAGGCAAATGATCGCACTATGTATTTCCATATCGGGCTGACCTACGATGAGGCCGCTGTTGTCGTAGTCCTCCTGCAGAGATGGCGGTGCCAGTCGCTCCAAATACCGGATGATGTTGGATAGCTTTTCCACGTTTGTATGTTTGGATGTAAAATTAAGAATCGCCTGCGAAGCGGGTTCAACAATATGGATTAATTTGGCAGCTTATGAACTGGCGCACCTTGCTTTTCCCTTTCAGCATCCTTTACGGGATGGTCATTGCCATTCGCAATTTCCTCTACGATGGCGGAATACTGCGTTCCGCTTCATTCGACAAGCCGGTGATACTTGTGGGCAACCTGAGCATGGGTGGAACAGGAAAAACGCCTCATGTGGAATACCTGATCCGTTTGCTGCAGGGACGTTACCGGTTGGCAACCCTTAGCAGAGGGTATGGCCGTAGTTCAAAAGGTTTTCAGCTGGCTGGAGCCGATGCCTCTACGGCATTGTTGGGCGATGAGCCATTCATGTACCATTGCAAATATCCTGACATCCAAGTGGCGGTATGTGCCGATCGGGCAGAGGGAATTCAGCGACTTTTCGCTTCCGCTGATGGATGTGACGTGGTGGTCATGGATGACGGATTCCAGCACAGAAGCGTCACACCCTCGCTGCAGATACTGCTAACCCCCCATGGCAGCCGCTTTACACATGACCACGTGTTGCCAATGGGTAACCTGCGCGAGCCGCGTTCAGGTTATTGGCGTGCCGACATCATCATCGTTACAGGTTGTCCGGATGGCATGCACAACGATCAGAAGCAAGCCATCATTGAGGAACTCAAGCCCCTTCCAACGCAAACGGTTTTCTTCTCTCGCATCGTTTATGGAGACCCCGTTGCGTTCGATGCTTCTTCGAAAGGTATCCAACCAGCGAATAAGGTGGCGTCTTTCGCCGGCATTGCGCACCCCGAAAACTTTTTCAATCATGCAGCCACGCTCGGCACATCATCGCAGCACTACGTCTTCGCCGACCACCATCGGTTTACAGCCGAAGAGTTGAGCCGCATCATCAAAGCCCATCCATCCAATACCACCTTCCTCACAACCGAAAAGGATTTTGTGCGCTTGCAAAGCGACGGCCTTTTGTCCCTGTTCTCCAATCAACCTGCTTTCTATATCCCCATACAGGTCCAAATCGACCGCCAAGAGGAATTTGATTCCATGGTGTTGAAGCACATTGTAGAACACAGTTAAATCTGAATGGGTGGACGTACCCGATTTGTTTTCCGACATCAAATGAAACCGGGTAAATCCTTTCAATCATAACACACACCTTCCATTTTTCTTAAATTTGAATACCCATATCAACCCTGCGCCACGTGCGATATTACTTTTCCATACTGCTGCTGTTTTCTCTTGCTGTACTAAGCCACAGCTGTTCCTGCGGTAACGAACGTCAGCATCCAACGTCTACTGTATCCGATACTTCACACACCTCCGTCGTTCAACTTGACCAATCCAGGGTCACCTTCAACACCGATTCGCTTTTCGAACTGGAACTTCCTGCATTGAAGCCGGGACAAAAGCTCATTCGCAAGTCGGGGTTCGCATTGGTTTACAACGAGCGCTTCGAGCAAGCCGAATGGGTGGCGTATGAACTTACCGCGCAAGAAACACAATCGGCATATGCCCGCACCGATAAGTTCATGTCGGATCCGGCAGTGCGAACCGAATCGGCGGCACCTAACGACTACAAAGGCAGTGGATACGACCGCGGTCACTTGGCACCTGCGGGCGATATGGGGTGGTCATATCAATCAATGGCCGAGTCGTTTTACATGAGCAATATGTCGCCCCAAACCCCTGGCTTTAACCGTGGCATCTGGAAGCGGCTCGAGGAGCTGGTTCGCACCTGGGCTGTTGAATACGGAGCTGTGAGCGTGGTCACCGCCGGCATCCTCGAAGAAGGACTACCTACCATTGGCTTCAGCAAAGTGGCTGTCCCAAATTATTATTACAAAGTGATCCTCGACCATACCGGCCCCGACCTCAAGGCGATTGCGTTCATCATGCCCAACGCTTCTTCCAAGGCCTCCCTGCAATCGTATGTGGTCAGTGTCGACGAAGTGGAGCGTGTTACCGGGATCAATTTTTTTCCGGCTTTGGATGACCAAGTGGAGGAGCAACTCGAGAGCCGGACATCTATGAAC
>JBEAXM010000067.1:0-3543 GCA_041159805.1 Bacteroidota bacterium | reverse complement strand
TTACAAATAAAATGACTATCTGAACTCGTACGTAGTCCCTTGTAGTTGCGTTAAAAGGGTTGACGGCTGATCGGTAGCGATCGCACGCCCCTCCAATTTAGGGGCAACCGGCGAATTTTCCTTCAGATATTGCGTGATCACATCGTGCATGAATAATCCTGTTCGGGTGGGCTGGCGAACCTTTTCCATCCTGCAAATGGTATCGTCCGGATCACCTTCGCGTTCGCATGCCACAATGCTGTAGTCTCGTTGCATATCCAGATCCTCCCCGCCGATTTTCACGCTGTTCACCCTGCTGCCGAACTCGTTGCCGATGGTGAAATTCACCTCCATGCCCCTGTACCTTACAAACCAGCCACCGAAACGTTTGGAAGGATCTTTTGCAAATGCATTTTGCAATTCTGTTTCAAGCCAATTCCAAACCTGTTTGCCCGTTACAATGCCCATCTTGGTTTCACTATCCACTGGCAGCATGTTCCAAAGGAACTCTTTGGTGATTTCAGCTTGACCTGTTTTGGGATCCAAATTGAGCGGCTGACAGAAACGAAAGCCATTGGACAAGGCGATGTCCGGTTTGAATTTCCACATGATGGCATCGGTGATGAGGTTGTCCATCGGGGTTTCCATCACAAAATACCGAACCAGTGGAGTGGTGCTGATACCGATGACCTTTTTCAATTCACGAAAGGGCTCTGCTGCATCGTTCACCAGCTTTTGAAGCTCGGCATCCGCAGGATACAATGATGGATCCACATCCAGCAATTGGTATCCTATATCCTTCAACAGCCCTTTTTCAAATTTTAAATCTATTTTTCCAAGGAAGGAACCGAATGCGCCGCATTCCACCACCTTGCAGTATGTGGCTTGGATGGGCTCTCGTACGCGTTCATGGGTGTCGGCGCCTATGATAAGATCCACGCCCTCACAAACTGGGTTGTTGGCCAAACCTATTTGTTGCGCCAGTCCCATATGGGTGGCCAGGATGACAACTGCACATCCTTCGTTTTCGCGCAACATGGCAACATGTTTTTTGACACTTTTTTCGGCGTGTTCAAAGGTGAGTCCTGCGCTGTAGGCGGGAGATTGCCTTTTGGGAATCAGGTGGTCGGTATAACCGATGAAGCCGATTTTCATTCCGTTGATGTATTTCACCCAGTATGGAGGATATACCAGTTCACATCCCGGTGTGGTCTCGGATTGATGGAACATGTTGGCGCAGATCTTTGCGGCATTGGAGCGCCCCATGTCGTACAGCATCCGTTTCTTTTTGTAAACCACCTCCCAGTTGCCTGGAAGGATCAAATCGTATCCCATCTTGTTGAAGATGGGTATAAGGGCCTCCCCCTCAGTCAATGATGCCACACCATGACCATGGAAGAAATCCCCTCCATCATACAGTATGGTGTTCTGTGGGTCCTGCTTGCGGTAGTGTTCAATCATGGTTTTCAAGTGAGCAAGTCCGCCGCGTTTCTTGTACACGGCTTTCCCATTCTCCCAGAAAAACTCATCATGCGTGTGTAATTGTGCATGGATATCGGAAGTGACCAGTATGGTCACTTGATTGGATTTGTTAGAGTTGTTTGATGAAACGGCACCTTCGGTTTCCGAATGTTTATTATGCGTCTCCGCTAAATTGGTTACAGGCAGCAGAGCGGCAGTGGCACCTGCCAAAACGGATTTTTTTAAAAAGTCGCGGCGGTTCGCTTTCAGGTCTTTGTTGTCTTGACTCATAGAGGTTTGTTTAAAGTCGAAAATCAAGTATGACGTTTATGTTGAGCATATCGGTCTTGTTGTAATGATATCGCAGGTTTCCATAGGTTTCGCCTGCATTGATTTTCCATGCCAACAAGGTACGAATTTCAAATCCTTTCAGGAATTTGTCAAGCTTATATGCGTTCTCCAGGTTTATGTGGTGGTAGGATGGCATTCCGTATTTGTTCAACCTGTAGTTCTTCACATCGGGCAGCTCGAAGTAGCCATAACTTAATCCGTGCTTCAATCGTCCGTTTTCTGAAGACATGATGAACTTAGCCATGTAAGCATGCACATCTCCGGCGCCCTCGTTTCGTTCTCGGGGCATGAATGTGTAGAAAAACTCCCGCCCCCATTCACGCGGCATCAGGTAACGGCCGTCAGCGGTGATGCGGGTGTAACTCAATGATGCGTCCAGCTTTTTGTTTTTGAAGCCAGCTTGGGCGCTGATTGTATTCGATTGGCCTCCTCGAATCATATAGGTCAGGCTAGGGTCATTGTTTCCACCGGCATTTATGGCATCTTGATGAACGAACATCAATCCTTGGTATAAAGTGTGTTTTTTTGAATTTGTTGTTTGCTCGGTTTTCAATTCCAGGATTGCCGTGTTCATCACGTTTTCAAAAATCCCATCCCAAAAATGGATGGTCAAATTGTTGTTTGGCTTGTATTTCACATGCAGCATTCCAAAACCATTACTGTTGACATTACCCTCGTAGCCGGATCTCTGACCATTTTCGTTAACGCCTACCGAATAGGTTCCCAGAGAGGAGGCCATACTATACCAACTGTTTGTACTTCTCGGCAATACTTTGCGGATCCAACCACCCTCCATGTATAACTTCGATGAGGCAGCGTAGGTACCCCATGCTCCTTCTTCCAGCGTGGGCCGCATACGGCCATCTTGGATATTCATAAAGGGGGTGTTGATATTGATTCGTCCGATGGTGAACGAAAATGTCTTTTTCGAATATTTAAGATACAGCTCCTCCAACCGCGACAGGTTTTTGGTGTTTCCCGGTTGGGTGACATCGTACATGCCCAACTCGTAACGGTTGTTCAGGTTCGTTAACGGATCGGGTTGCTCGATGTCGGATGAGACCAGCTCAAAGATGAAAAAGCCGCTCATCCCCAACTGCAATCCCTTGTAGGACTCGGTCAGCATTCCGATTCCCGCCCCTGTAGCCAAGGTGTAGTCATCTTTCAGCGCACCTTCGTTGATGGTTGACATGAAAAAACTACGGCTATGCACCTGCCATTTGGCATTGACGATGTGTGAACGAAGCGATGAAGAATCGTTTTCCAAAACAATTTGTGTGGCTGGCTGCTCCTGTGATAATGCCTTGAAGGGAATCATTGTCAGGATGAAAATGGCAATCAGTGCACTTCTCATTTCAGATTCATGTTTTAATGGCCTATGTGCCATTCGGAAGTACAGCTCCATGACCAATGCAATCACCCTTGAGCCGGCAAGTCCCCTTACAGTTAATCTCAACCGCATCGGTGACACAATCTTGAAGTCACCCTTTATCTCTTGCCACAAGGAATCCTAAGCCATTACTTCTTCCCGCCATCCAATTCCTTCCTTTTTTTCACAATTGGTTTAAATGGTCCGTACTTGTGCTGCTCTTCCGAAAATCCATCGTGAAAAGGACCGAACGGATGATCAATGGGTTTCTCGTTTATTTTCGGCCAGTCTTTGCGAATATCTTTGTTAGGTCTGGTTTGCGAGTTAACATATGCGGCAATGTCCCAGGCCTCCTCGTCAGTTAGGGTGGGTCGGTCGTGAGT
>JBEAXM010000045.1:0-5650 GCA_041159805.1 Bacteroidota bacterium | reverse complement strand
CTATACCGTACGTTGGGCTGATTTAGATGCCAACGTACACATGCGCCACTCGGCTTATAACGATTATGCAGCCCAAACCCGTTTGCTGTTCATGGCTGAAAAGGGCTTTGGCATGTCATGGTTCAAGGAACATAATGTTTCACCCATTATATTACGAGAGGAAACGGTTTTTTTGAAAGAGATCGCCGGCAATGAAACCATCAACATTGATGTACGCCTACTGCGAATGAGCAAGGACGGATCGCGATGGAGCTTCATGAACCGGTTTTTCAAGGATTCCGGCATTTTGTCTGCTCAACTTGTGGTGGATGGTGCATGGATGAACTTGCAAACACGAAAACTCACCGCCCCTCCTGCTGAATTGCTCCAGTTGTTTGATTTGGTTGAAAAATGTGAAGAGTTTTCTTGGATTGAAAAGTAACCCCATGAAAAAAGGACCATGCCTTACGGGGCAAAAGTCCTTTTTCGGTTGTATAGGAATGAAAATGGGCGATCAAAGTGTTTTGGACAGAAACGTCATCAGTTCCTGCCTTAGTTGTTGGAACAACGTCTCGAACTGGTTCATCCGTTCTCGCAAACCACCATCGTCCTGGAGGGACCTCCGGTGGACTGCCGTTCCGTTTTCCAATACGCTTTTCGTAACAACCTCCTCCGCCTCGTTCACGGCGTGCCTGAACTCGTCCAACTCATTGCGTTGAATGATGAACTGGTTTTCGAAATGCTCGATTTGAGCTGAAACCTCCTTTGATGTGTTACGGGCCGAAACCTCCTCCAATCGATTGCGGAGGATTTTAAGGTCATCGTAATAGAAATCAATCCTGTTTAACCACTCGCGATGTTCGCTGTGAAGTGTTTCCAATTTTGTTGCTTGCATGGCCTTGGGATTTAAATGATACCATACAAAGGTGCAGTGCCTTGATAAAAAGGAACATGACGTGTGTCAAGAAATTACATGATTAAAATCAACGATGCGTCGGAGAGCTATTCACCATGCTCGTGTTGCTCATCGTCCGATGTTGCTGATTGGCCTTCTCCTTGAGTCTGACCGGTGGCATGAATTTCAGGGTGGCGGATCGTTCCACCGGAGTTGCCTGCACGAGCCATCAGCGCGAACGTGACCGTCATGAAAAACAAATTCAAAAGCAACAAGGTGCGATTCAACGTGCCGCCCTTCATAGAGGCAAGCAATGTGCCTAAAGCAATAGCGCCGCTGATCAAAATAGCCCAATATGCCACCTCTGCCTGCTCCTCATGCTCCTCAACAGTCACCATGCTGACACCGATAATGCCTTCAACGGCATGCTCCGCCTCTTCGCCAGAAAGGAATGAGGGGATACTGACCAATGCAGAAACGACCAAGGTCCATAATGCGGCTTTGGCAAGTATCTCTTGCCTCAAAAAGTATCCGAACCCGAGTAAGATTAGGGCGAACAATGTTCCCAAAATGGGAATATGGTTCAACAGCAAGTGGACATGAACACCGTTCATAAAACGATATTACTTGCTTTCAATCTCCTTTTTGGAATCGTCATTATTGCTCTTGCCACTTGATGCGTCCTTGAATTCGCGGATGCCCTTACCGAGGCCTCTTGCCAACTCAGGGATGCGCTTACCGCCAAAAAAAAGCAACAAGACAACAACGATGAGGATGATTTCCGTGGCTCCCAAACCACCTATGAACAACAATGAATTTGCGATTGTCATGGTTTATTGTATTAGATATGCAATATTAGGGATAAAAAGTGATTTTCAACCACCTGCCGACAACCATCCCGCCGGATCCATCTTTTGGGTGCCTTTCCAGATTTCCAGGTGAACTTCAGCGAAACCTGTTTCCGGGTCGGTGTACACCTTTCCAATCGACTGCTTCGTACTCACTTTGTCGCCCTTTTTTACACTGACCGTCTCCAAGTTGGAATACACCGACAAATACTCCCCATGGCGGATAATGACCGCACTGTTTGCGCCGGGGATATTGATCACTCCCGTTACCTCCCCCTCAAAAATAGCCCTGGCCCTACTACCTGCAACGGATCGTATATCAACCCCGTTGTTGTACACCTTCACTCCCTTAAGTTCGGGGTGGGGATGCTCACCGAATCTTTCGCTGATCCTGCCTTTTTCAACAGGCCATGGCAAACGGCCCCTGTTATTGGAAAAGCCGGCTGAAAGCTTCTGGGCTTCGGGAGTCAGTGTGAATACATTCTCGGTGGTCACATTTTTCTTGCCTGCGGCAGATGCCTTTTTCTTGGCGGCTTCTATTTCCTTTCGTACGAGATCATCAATGGCCTTGTCGAGCTTCTTTTTCGCCCGCTGTTTTTCAGCTAGCTGCTTCTTAAGCTTTTCTTCCCGTTGCTGTAAATTGGTGAGGATTTTGTCCTGCTGCTTCTTGTCCTGCTCCAAAGCGGTCTTTTGATCCAATTCCGAATCCATCAGGTTTTGCTTCTCATCCATG
Source organism: Bacteroidota bacterium (assembly GCA_041159805.1). Lineage (GTDB taxonomy): Bacteria > Bacteroidota > Bacteroidia > AKYH767-A > OLB10 > JALRAP01. The sequence continues at coordinate 3,195 of JBEAXM010000045.1, read as the reverse complement.
GTGCTTTGCAGTTCGGATCGTTTTTCGTCAAGCTTTTTCCTGGTTCCTGATATCAGTTCGGCTTGTTGGCGCCTGTGCTCACTGTATTGACGCAAATACACCAATCGCTTGTATGCCTGATTGAAGTCATCCGAGGCAAACACAAACATGAGCCGCTGATAACTGCTTTTGTTTCGCTGGGCGAAACGGATCATGTTTGCATATTCCTCCTTGAGCTGGCTCAGCTTTTTCTCAAGGTCGTTGATTTCTGTTCCGGTTTGACCGATCTCCGATTCAATACCCTGCATCTCCTGACTGATCTCCGCAATCATCTCCTTTCGAAGCTGTATTTTTTTCTTGAGGGCCGAAACCTGCTCAGAAGTCAATTTCTTGTTTTTGGATGTCTCCTTGAGCAACCGGTTGGTTTCATCAATCTCCTTCTGGAGCTTTTGTTTCTTTTTCTCGAGCTCCTTCTTGTTCTGTCCTTCGATAACGAAAGGCAGGGCAATTAAAAAACATAAACCCAGCAAAGCGGTTTTAACGAATCCTTTCATAGCCCTTGGGTATTGTGAATGGAAACTCCAACATCTCATTCACCGAAACCTTGTTGTACTCGATGTCTATCTTGAGTTGTTGAGCGGTTTTTATCAATGTAGTTGACCGAAACGGAAACCGTCCGGCATCCGTGAGGCGGTAGTCGGAATAGTCCGTAAGCAATGATTTTTGCACACGAAGATCCTCTATGCTTAAACGGGTGATCTTATAGGTGCTGTCCTCCACCCAAACATCTTGCACTACAGGCAAGGTGATGTCAATGTCCTCTAACGACCTTTTCAGTTTGCGTTTACTCATGGTGGACAGAATGTAGCAACTGTCCTCCACATATACCGAGTTGAACTTGTTTTTCCTGTAGGAGAAAAGGTTTCCGATGAGCACCCCTTGAATGATATCATAATCGACATTCACATCCAGCATCTGACTCAAAAACTGAAAATCCGTCAGCGCGTATTTGTTGTTGATCCGGTCGATGAATTTGACAGAGTCTTTGGATATCATCACACGGGCCACTTCTATTCCCAGCAATGGGGATATGGAAACCCAAATGATACTGTCTTTTTGCAAACGCATGGATATGTTGAATGACCCGTCTTGCTGACCACCTTGTGTGCTTACAGACGCCTTGGCGCTGATGCTTCCACCTTTGAATGAGTTGTCGCGTATCAGTTGCTGCAAATCGGGTGCGGTTTTGTCCTCAACGTTCTTAGGTTCCTTGATCTTGGGTTCTTCTGCTTTTCGTAACACAGAGCAAGCACTGAAAGTCATTCCCAACAAAATCGGAAACAACATCCATTTACTCACCCAATGAAAACTACTCATAAAGCTGGTTATCTTTGATTTTCTTATCCAATAGATCCGAGTACTCCCCTGAATCCTTGGCTTTCTTCCAATATTCAGCCGCCCCTGACTTGTCTCCTAACTTGAAAAGGGTGTCACCCATGTGCTCTAAAATGGTGCCGTTCGTAGAGCCCCCATGGTCCAACGCCTTTTGAAGCCATTCCTTCGCTTCGGAATAGCGTCCCATCACATACAGAATCCATCCGTACGTATCCTCATATGATGGTTCGCCAGGCCTGAGCTCATTGCTTTTTCTGGACATTTTTTCCGCTTTTTCCAACTTCTCTTTCCTTACGGAGAGGTAGTAGCTGTAATTGTTCAACACCAACGGATCGTTAGGGTCTATTTCAAGCGCTTTTTCATAGTAGGTGTCCGATTTTTCATGCTCTTTCAACGTGTGATAGTTGTCAGCCAACCGGGTATAGAATTGTAGTTTTTGGAAATCGTTATCGACCACCAGTTTACTGCCTGTCAGAAGGGACTTGACCGCTTCCTTATGATCCTTCTTTACCGTTAGGGCTGTACCACGAAACAAATAGAAAACCGAGTGTTCGGGGAAATACGATAGTGCGGAGTCGGAAGCTTGAAGCATGCCATCGATATTGTTTTTTTCCGAGTAGCAGATCAGCAGCTGTTGCCAGACATCGGGGTTATTGGCATCAAGGTTCAATGATTTCCTGTACTGTATTATTGCTTCGTCGAACTTCTGATCCATTGCAAGGAAATCACCGTAAATGGAAAGCGAAATGGCGTCATCGGAATGAGTGGTGGCCAAAATCTCGGCGAGCTCCAAACCCTGTTGCAACATCTCGGGGTTGCCTTGCAGCAAAGGCATGTAGGATGTAAGTATTTGCATCTTCAAGTCATGCTCCAACTCGTTACTGGCAAATGCCAGCTTCAGGTTCTCAAACGACTTTTTGAATTGATTGGTGCTGCGGTAATATCCTGCCAACGCGAGGTAGAGGTACGGACTATCGGCATCAACCTCGCGCATCCGTTCCGTGGTTTGAAGCACCTTATCGGACATGTTGTTCGCTTGATACAATTCCACCAGCATAGTATAATGACGGATATTGCCCGGATCAGAGGCGATCAGACGCTCCACTTCTGCAGCCGCCTTATCCAACTTGCCCATTTGGAGCCACAGTCGCTCCTTCTCCATGATAAGCTCAGGCGATATGCCTATCTTCTTTTCAATGTCATCATATACTTTGATTGCCTCCGTTAGCTTACCATTGGTGATAAGGGCGGCCGCATACTCAAAAGCATAGTCCATATTGCCAGGAAAGTCGCGATACAACTTTGCAAATTCCTTTTCGCCATCGGCGAAAAGTCTGACGTCCATGTAGAGTGTTGCAGTAAGATGCCGATACCATTCGTTCGTTGGCTCAAGCTGGGATGCGCCTGCGGCAAAAAACAGAGCATCGTTCAGCTTGTTCTGCTCTTGGTAGATTTTCGCGATTTCATACATGGAAGCATGGTGCTTGCCATCTAAGCGGACACATTGGGCATAAAGTTCTAGTGCCTTATCATTGTTGCCCAAATGGCGCTCCTTATTGGCATTGAAAAACATGTATTTGAGAGCGATGAGCTGCTCGTCAGACAACTGCCCTTTCGACGGGGATTCTGACTTGGTGCCGGTGGAAACGACAGTCTTTTTTGTTGATGAACAACCGAGTGAAAATAACAAAGCGACCCATGAAATGAGCGCAAGGCGAAGGAATAATGTCGGGGTTTTCAATATGCTCAATTGATGGTGTTTGTGTAATCGCCGATATTCAAATCTTCCGCTTTCCCTTCCAATACCACATGGCTTCCAAT
>JBEAXM010000025.1:0-4139 GCA_041159805.1 Bacteroidota bacterium | reverse complement strand
ACATTTCCTCACTCACTGCATCAACAGCTTATGAGTTCCAGGTGCAAGCCAATTGCGGAGGCACGTTGGGTACATTCTCCACATCAGGTACGTTCACAACCTTGGCAAGCACAACCTGCAATGATCCTTTCGAATCGAATAATACTTCAGGTACAGCCAAGGTACTTACAACCTCCCAGCTCAACACCAACCTGACCGCTACCATTGGTTCTTCAACGGATGTGGATTGGTATCGTTTCGCCACCGTCTCAGGCGCAACCCGTGTCAAGGTTAATTTGACAACACTTCCTGCAGACTACGATGTGTATTTATATTCCAGCAACGCCTCCACAGTTCTCGGAAGCGGTACGCAAGCAGGAACTTCATCGGAGCAAATCATTCGTAATACAAACAAGACTGCCACCTATTACGTTCGTGTAATCGGTTACCAGGGTGCGTTTAGCACATCCTCTTGCTACACACTTCGCATAAGCACCTCCGGAACAAACTGGCGTATGGCTGACGAGGGACAAGCCATGGAAGTCGAGGCGGTGGATATGTCTTCTGTTTCCATCTCTCCGAACCCAACCAGCGGAAACACCGCTTTTGAATTTGTTTCCAATGCTACCGGATCGGCCAATGTCATGATCACAGATATGCTTGGACGCGTAGTTTATCAAAACAACGCTTACCAGGTCTCTGAAGGTCCGAACATGATCGAACAGGATATGTCAAATAGCTCTAAGGGGATGCATTTCATCATTGTTGAAGTCAACGGCGAGCGCAAGACCGGCCGTTTCATTGTAGAATAACCCGGGAAGCTCAGGACTTTTATAACGTATTTGGATGGGGAATCGATAATTCGGTTCCCCATCTTTATTTTTGTCACATGAACCAGATAAACGATCGTGCCGGAGAACACTATTGGTCTTCGGTGTGGAACGCTTCCGATCTTCCCTCCGCGGTCGACACCTCCAACACATCCTTGGGCAATTGGATTAATGTCCGGTATCACTTGGCTTTCTCTGAAGTCTTGAAAAACATCCAAACCAAGGGAATGAGGATGTTGGAAGTGGGTTGTGGAAATTCCGTCTGGCTTCCGTACTTCAACACACATTTTGGAATGCATACCGATGGCTTGGATTATTCGGAAGTGGGCTGCGAAAACTCAAGGCGAATTTTCAAACGCGATGGCATCGATGGTACGATTTATCATGCGGACATGTTTGCACCCCCCGAACACCTGGTTGGACAGTATGACTTCGTTCTCTCCATGGGTGTCATCGAACATTTTTCCGATACCGATGCCGTGGTTCTTGCGCTCAAGAAATTCCTGAAGCCGGGTGGTGTTCTGATCACCAGCTTACCAAACCATAACGGACTTTTGGGTTGGATCGTCAAGACCTTCAATCGTCCCCTCTTCGATATCCATTACCTCGTTGACGTGAAACACCTCCGTGAAGGATACGAGCACAACGGAATTGAAGTTTCGTATCTGGATTATGTATTATGTCCGAGTTTTTTTCTGAACCTCGACCAGAACAACGGCAAGCTCGGATTGATGTGGTTGCGAAAGCTGGTCGCAAAATTGTTGGCGGCTTTCAGCTTGGCGCTGATTTTTTTGGATAAAAACAAAATCAGACTACCTGTGTCCCGGACGATTTCACCGGCGATCCTTGCGGTTGGTCGGGTGCCCTCTTGATACTAAAACCGGAACTTAGTCTTCGGTGACGGGCACAATCACGTTTTTCTTGCCGCTTGCCCCCTCTTGGATGGTGTACGGGATGCCGCCCTTCACCCGTTCGGCGATGCTTGTGTCAAAACCTGTCATGAATATGAAGTAGTCGCCGCACTTCAAGCCCTCAACCAACACGCTGTCGGAGCCCACCTGTCCGGTAATAATCAAATCGTATTTGGATGCATTGTCGCCTGGGAATTCACGTGTATTGAACTTGATGAAGGCGGAATCCACGTAATTGGGAATGCCGGGAATGGCTTCGCCATGGTGTTGTGGAAAGAGCATCAAGTCAACAGCCCCTCCCTTTCCACTCACACAAGGGTCTTCCTTGTCATCGCCGCAAGCCACCCACAACAACGAGGTAACAAGCATGAATGCCCATAATGTTCTTATGGGTGTTTTCATCGATTGATTTGATTTGACATTATTCATTGTGCAGGTGATCGTAACGGATCATGTCCTCGTAGTTGTCGGCAATGGAGGTTGCCATCATGCCGGGCATGGTCACAACCTGAGCTGAATCGAAACTGATGGTATTCGGATTTTTGAAGATCTCCAACACATCGGTCACCAAATGAAGCTCCGGCTTTTTGTTGTTGGCGATGATCAGTTCATCACCATTGAAGTCGAGCTCCACCTCGCGGAAATTGACATTGGTTCCCTTGTATCCACCAATGTGGTATTCGAAGAATCCTTGGGGGCAGTCGCCTTCAAGTTTCATGAAGATGTAACCGGTGTTCCATGTCCAGAACATGCCGTTGATCGGGTCCAACGCACCTGTTTGTGCACCACTGCAATTGCGGGCGCTGTCCACGCCGATGATGAATCTGATTCCAGTGTAGGTACCTGCATCGAGGTCTTTCAACTCCATGGTCATCGAGTTGATGTTCGCCTGATCCACCAGAAAATAACTATCTGGTACGGGGTGCAAGGTGCCACTGGCGTCTACCAGTCGGATGTTGGAGATGTAATATTTGAACATGCTTGACGTGAAGTTCTCGCCTGCCTGGTTCGTATAGGTGCTATCCAACCAGAATTTTTGGCTACCCGCCAAATGACTCATCTCGATGGTCATGGATGGGGGAGTTGGGTCGGTTGGAGCAGGACCCGTCGCCTCGTCCTTGTCGCATCCGATAAAGCTGAAAGCTGAGATCAGGACCAAGGTCATTAGGGCTGCGTACGATTTGCTATTGATAAGCATTGGTTTTGGAGTTAGCATATTGGTAAATAACGCATTCAACACGTTAATGTTTGACATTGTATACAAATATAATGTCGTTTCAATGTAAAAAGGGGGGATTATGGTCACATAAAAAAGCCGGAGTCCATCTCGAGACCCCGGCTTTTAGATTTTGTATTACAACACCATCATCGAGCGGAAAGCATCTCGCGGTATTTAGGAAGTGGCCAGCTGGCGTCGTCTACAATCAACTCAAGCTTGTCAACATGGTACCTGATTTCATCAAAGTGCGGACGCACCTGGTCGCAATATGCAATCGCCTTTTCGCGCGCGCTTTCAATCTTGTTGGCTTTCTTACGGGCTTCAACCATTTCATCCACTTTGGTCTTGATGATGGCCACGTGTTCTGAAATCTCTTTAATCAGCTCCATCTGGATGCGGTAGTGTTCATCCTTCAAGCCCAAAACCTTCAGTCCTTCCACGTTACGGATGAGCTCGGTTTGGTACTTCACTGCACAAGGCACAATGTGGTTCAGCACCAGTGTTCCCATCACGCGCGACTCAATCTGGATTTTTTTCATGTATGTCTCCAGCAGGATTTCGTGACGCGCTTCCAGCTCACGGTGTGAGAAGATGTTGTTATCGGCAAAAAGCTTCATCGATTTTTTCGAAACATATGCGTCAAGGGCAAGCGGAGTGGTTGTGATGTTCGACAAACCACGTTTATGTGCCTCCGCCCTCCATTCATCGCCATAACCGTTTCCTTCGAAGCGGATGTTTTTCGAGTGTACGATGTATCGCTGCAACACTTGCAGGATGGCTTCATCCTTTTTTACTTCTTTCGCAATCAGTCCATCCACTTCCTTGGTGAACTCCCTCAATTGGTTTGCAACAATCGTGTTCAGCACCAACATGGCATTGGAGCTGTTTGCCGATGACCCAACGGCGCGGAATTCGAACTTGTTCCCGGTGAATGCAAAAGGCGAAGTGCGGTTACGATCAGTGTTGTCAAGCAGGATTTCTGGGATGCGACCGATGTTCAACTTGATCTGGGTTTTTTCCTCCGGAGTCATCTTCGACTTGCCAACCGACTTTTCAATCTCATCGAGCACATTGCTCAGTTGTGAGCCGAGGAAAATAGACATGATCGCGGGAGGCGCCTCATTGGCACCCAAACGGTGGTCATTGCTGGCCGATGCGATACTCGCACGGAGCAGGTCTGCGTGATCAAACACCGCCTTG
>JBEAXM010000286.1:0-3145 GCA_041159805.1 Bacteroidota bacterium | reverse complement strand
ACCGATAGTGAATTCAGCGGCTTTCCCATCACCAAAAACAGCAGGGAAACGCAATTCCCCCTTTGTTTTTCTGAAATGATAGAAAGCAGCTTCAATACGTGTTGGATCAGCATCAACCAACTCCGCGCAGCCATTATCCACCAATTCAACCCATGGGGTCTCTGATTGCAAGATCAAACAGGGCTTTTCGAAATAGTATGCCTCCTTTTGTACACCACCGGAATCTGTGATGATCATTTCAGCATTTGCCTCCAAACATATCATATCCAAGTAGGATGCCGGAGGAATAATTTTAATATTGGTATTTTCGTTCAAACGCGTATTTAAGTCCTCAAAATTGACCAACATTTTCCTGGTCCGAGGGTGCAATGGCACAACCATAACCGTTTGACTGATTGAGGCCAATCGGTCCAAGGATTCGAAAATACTCTTTAAGCGATCGGTGTCATCGGTGTTGTTGTTACGATGAACTGTAACCAATATGAACCCTCCTTCGCTCAAGCCATGCTGCGACATGATTTTTGAATTGGCAAACGCCTTTTCCCGGAAATACAAACTGTTATCATACATGATATCTCCGCAAGGAATCACCTTAGGGTTATCAACGTGATAAGGGCCCGAATTATCCTTGGCAAACCCTTCCTTATATAGGTTTTCAGCCCCGGTCATGGTTGGGGTGAACAACAACGTAGATACATGATCACACATAATCCTGTTAATCTCCTCAGGAACCTCTTTCGTGAATGAACGCATACCTGCCTCGATGTGAATGATGGGAATACGTAATTTCGAAGCTACGACAGCACCTGCCAGTGTGGAATTGGTGTCACCGTATAGTATGACTGCATGTGGCATCTCCTTGACCAAAACCTCCTCCAAGGCAACAATCATTCCGGCGGTTTGCACCCCATGAGATCCGGAGCCAATACCCAAATTATAGTCCTCTTTGGGAATTTCGAGTTGTTCAAAGAACACCTCCGACATCTCACGGTCGTAATGTTGGCCCGTATGCACTATCACTTCAATAACATGGTCACGATATGCAGTTCGAATGGCCCTGCTAATGGCAGCGGCTTTGATGAACTGCGGACGTGCACCTATGACTGTTACGATTCGTATCATAATATTTCGAGCTAACTGTTTTCAATCATTGAGTTCAACACACGGCACAAATCACCCGTAAGCGATTTCCTTGAATACTTTTCCTGTCCACCCGTTTGCTCCAATACTTGACCTGACATGAATTTTTCAAACTGATCCAAAATCGTCATTTTGATACCTGGATAATCCAAAAACGTACGGGTCACACCAGAACATGTATCGTCAATAATTGAAGCAGCATCACCATCAACAGGACCGATGCAAAGAATTTTACGTCCTGAGGCCAGGTATTCAAACATTTTTCCAGTTAAAATACCTTTTGCGTTGGGCGCATCATTCAATACCAACAACAATAAACTTGCCGACTTCAAATGAACAGGCACTTGAGAATGGGAAACATAGTCAATGTAATCCACATGACCGCTCAGTCCTGCCGCTATGATTGATTGCTTTACGGCAAAATCCACCTTGCCAATCAAACGCAATTTAAATTCAGCGGCAAAAGAGGGGTTTTCCCTTACCAAGTCACCCAAGGCACGCCAAAGCTGTACAGGATTCCTTGATGGGACCAGTGTTCCTACATGAGAAACAACAAATCCTTCTGGAGACAATGGTTGAATATCCTTGAAGTCATCGGTATCGAATCCGTTAGTGATTACAACTGGATCTATACCATATTTTTCATGGAATTCCCTTTTCATATCATTTCCTACGACCACTACCTTGTCTGCCCCGGTAACAACTTCACGTTCCAATTGATGATGACGGCGATCTGCCCACCGAGTCAGTTTAAGGTCGCGATAATAATCAATATTGGTCCAAGGATCACGAAAATCAGCGAGCCATGGTATCCCTTTGGACTTGGAAACTCCTTTTGCAATCAGATGCATGCTGTGAGGTGGACCGCTGCTTATTACAACATCAACAGCATTTTTTTCCAACCACCGGTTTAAGAACTTGATGGATGGCCTGATCCAAAAGCATCTAGCATCCGGAATGAACAAATTACCTCTCAACCAAACAGAAATACGTTGAGTGACACCACCCCTACTCTTTTCAGACAAAAAGCCAGTATTGATCTTCTCTTCCTTTTTTGCACCTATGAACCTCTTGTACATCGAATACGGTTCCCAAATGGGCTGGCGAATCACTTGTGTAGCTTCAGGAACATCATGTGACAATGATTCATCCAAAACAGGCATTTCGCCGTTAGACGGCGTGTATATGACGGGAGTCCAACCGAAGGAATGTAGATATTTTACAAACTTAAGCCATCGCTGCACACCAGCTCCCCCTCCAGGAGGCCAGTAATAGGTTATGATCAGAGCTCGCTTGGCAGCCAAGGTTTTTGTTTATGATTTCAAACCTTTTCGAATCTCCCTGGTCATGATTCCAGCAAACGCCAAAATGAGAATCAAAGAACCAGCAAGAGCTATTTTCTCACCTGTGTAATAAGTCACAGGTTCAAATCGGAATTCAATTTTGTGTTCACCTGATGGAATCCTCATGGCACGCAAGACGTAATTAACCCTGAAATGAGGAGCTGGTTTACCATCAATGAACGCCTTCCATCCTTTGTCGTAATAAATCTCGGAAAACACAGCCAGCTGCTCGCTTTTTGACCTTGTGTCGTATTGAAGGCGATTGGCGCGATAGTCGACTAATTTGATGGAGGCCGTGGAGTCGAAATTAATCTTGAGTCCTTCGAGTTCCTTGTTAAATAGCTTATCCACTATGGCGGTTTTCGAAGGATCAAAATTGGTGAGGGCATTCAATTCACTATCGGCATTAGCCACCATGCTGTATTCCTGTACGTACCATGCTGCGCCCAAGGCCTTGCCGTTTGGCTGCACCACCAACTCGCCTGTTTCCTTGGAGTTCCCAATCAGGTATTTGGTGTTCAACATATCCAAAACCGAAAGGTTGTTATTACTTATCTGAAACTCGATCAGCTCTTGGTAACGCTTCAACTTTGCCCCATGATACCCACCGATACTATGATGGAAATAGGATGTGGATGCATCATTGAAAGTGCTAACAGATG
>JBEAXM010000261.1:0-4026 GCA_041159805.1 Bacteroidota bacterium | reverse complement strand
ATGCCTTTTGAGTCCATACATCGGTTACGGGGTCGTATTCCCACCAATCCGACAAGTAGGTGGAAGAATTATAGCCGGTACCCATGTAGCATTTGCCACCAATGGCAAATCCGGTTGCGTCTCCCCGCGTTACACCTCCAACATCCGCTTTTTGAACCCAGTAATCGGCCGATACATGCGTTTGCAAAAAAAGGGAAACGGCAAGGAGCAGAACTTTGCGCATAGCTTTAGTTGGAAAGGGCTAATATACCATATGCACACAAAAAATGTAATCAAGGGCGTGGGAATTTTTTAATGTAATCCCCACGCCCTGTTCAAAAACAAAATGGGTTATCTATCGATTATCGGCCTTCAGATGCTCGATATCATTGCTCACCGAAAGTATGAGTAAGCAGGTGGCAGTACAAAAAACGGGACTGGTGATGCAGTGGTGGCCGCTCCAGCTTCCATCATTGTTTTGAATACCAATCAAGCGGGAGCTTGTTTTGTCGTACCAGCTTTTCCAATCTTGGTTATTGCCTACAATGAGCCCTTCGCCCGTTTGCAGATAGCTTAGGAATTCTTCCCCGCCATTGTTTCCAAATCCGGTGATCACCTCATCGTTTTGCGCAATCCGATTGGCAGCCGAGTTCACTTGGTAGGCGGTATTGTATTTGAGTGCTTTTTCCTCAGCAACACCCGCCTTGCGCAGGTTATCCAGGTTCACTTCGCTGTTGCTGATTTTCCCTTCCTTTTTGGCTTTATCGATGATTTTTTTGGCCTCCGCCGTTTCTTTTGCAGAAGCCCGAGCCGTGCCAGATGCAGAATACAAAACGACTCCGGCGGCTGCATCTGTTACCACTTCATTGGTTTTCACATTCACATTTTTCTTCTGAAACTCCCTCGATCGGTCCAACACGTCCTCTTCAACCGCTATCCCTGCATCCTTGGCTGTTTCCAACGCACTGGTGGCAAATGATGATTGCAAAACACCTGCCCATCCGCTGCCATGCTGACTACCATCAGCCGATTGGCCTCTGCTGATCATATAGACACATTTTGATATGGCGGCTTTTACTCGTTGGTGCATCGCTTGATCGTTTTTGACATCCCTCATTAGGTTGCCTAGGAACTGGGATGTCAATACAACATCGATGTTTTTCCCAAGTTTGTTTTGTGGCTGTGTACCTGTCAGATTTGTGATATTCAAATCATTTTGTTTGGCCGATTCCACAGCATGCAGCAGATACAAGGTGGCATCTTTTAATTTGGAGGCGTGAGGTCCGCTCGACAAAGTGTTACCCTCGCGGTGAATGGCCATGGCTACCATTGCGGTGGTGGCGGGATCCGATTTGACAGCATGTGGGTCGCGTATTTCCTGGCGGCTGTGTGCACCGGCACCCCAACCACCATCATTGTTTTGGGCGTACACCAGCCAATCCATGCCCCGATCCATTGAACGAACCACTTGCTCGGGTAGTGGGTACGACTCTACGTTTTCAATCCCTTTGCCCTCAAATGCGGTCATGAACACACATTTTGGAGCGGCCGGCTCATCGACTTGCTTTGTCCTATCAGAAATGGAACGGCCCTCGGTTGCAGTGTTGTTCCGAAGGCCTGTGGTGGTGAGTGGATGCTTTTCCTGGATTTTAGCGTTCAAGACTGACGCTAGTGCCGTAGCTGTTATCGCTCCTGCGATAATGATCAATTGTTTTTTCATTGGGGTAGTATTTGAAGTTTACCCGCTAATGATGCCAACACCGTCAGTTTTCCATAAAACAGGGAAAAATCAAAGGTTTTCTATGTCTTCAAGGTGTTTTGCAGCCTGCTCCATCAAACTGTTGCGCTGTGCACGATCCATCTTGTCGAGGATGCGGTACATCATACCGATCCTGGGGTTGTTGGCAAAGTGCTTGCGATGGGTCTCATAAAATGCCCAGTACAAGCTGTTGAATGGACAAGACTTTTCACCTGTTTTCGCATCAGCATCGTAATGGCAACCTTTGCAATAGTTGCTCATCTTGCCGATGTAGTTGGAGGTGGAAACATAGGGCTTGGTCCCAACGATTCCCCCGTCGGCAAATTGACTCATGCCGCGTGTGTTGGTGATTTCCACCCATTCTATCGCATCAATGTAGATGCCCAGATACCATTTGTCAAGTTCATCAGGATGGATGCCTGCCAGCAGTGCAAAATTTCCTGTAACCATCAGCCGTTGTATGTGGTGCGCATAGGCCTTGTCCAGCGATTGTTGGATGGCATGCTTCATGCAATTCATTTTGGTGTCGCCTGACCAGAACCAGGATGGAAGCTTACGCTGATGGTTGAGGAAATTCATTTCACCGAATTCAGGCATCCAGCCCCAATATATGCCTCGCATGTATTCGCGCCACCCCAGGATTTGCCGGACGAAACCTTCGATTTGCGGCAAGGTTATTTTGCCGTTGCTCTTCCTGTACGAGGCTATGGATGCCTCGATGACTTCCAGCGGGGATATCATTTTTGTGTTCATCGAAAACGATAGCCGGCTGTGGAAAAGCAGCCAGGTGTCGGTATGCATGGCATCCTGGTATTTTCCGAAGAGGGGCAATGCGTGTTTGCAAAAGTGCTTTAAAAGCACAATGCTTTGCTCTCTGTTTATCGGCCACTCGAATGAAAGGGCTTCCACGTTGCCGATAAAACGCAACTTTGCTTTTTTAATATCCTCGAGGATGACAGAACAATCATTATTCAACATCGGGATGTCTGGCAGTGGATCCTTACCGGCGAAGCTCTTCCGGTTTTCCGAATCATAATTCCATTTGCCCCCTTCCGGTTTGGTCGGGGCCTCCATCAACAAGCCGTATCGCTTGCGCATCATGCGGTAGAAGGTCTCCATGAGGGGGGCTTTCCCTTTCGGAAAAAGATTCCTCAAATCCATGCGCTCACTAAGGAAGTGATGGGTGTCGATATGGGAGCAATCTACTGATGATTTTTTGCAGTAGGCAATAAGCTGCTGGTCCAGCCGCCATTCATCAGGCAGTTGATATTCAAATTTGGTGGCTCCGGTCGATTTAAGCTGCTTTTCAACAATTTCTTCGAGTGAAAGTTTGGCATCCTTATCCGTAATACGGATATATGCCACTTGGTGTCCCATCCGCGTAAGCGTATCCGCGAAAGCGCGCATGGACGCGAAGAATCCGATGATTTTCTGGATGTGATGCGTTACATATTCCGATTCCTGAAGCATTTCGGCCATCAGGTAAATTGTGCTTGGGTTCTTTTCAGAAAACCAGGGATGTCCTATGTTCAGCTGGTCGCCCAGGATGAGCCGAAGCGTTTTATTCTTTTTCGGCATGACCTCTGTTTTTTCGGCACTTATCGCTGCAATACTTCACTTCATCCCACACCTTTTCCCACTTTTTCCTCCAAGTAAAAGGACGTTGGCAAACCAAACAGGTTTTGGTAGGAAGGTGTGGTTTGCGGTGCAATTGTGCTTGTTATTGGTTTGAAAAACACAACTACTAACGGCTTTGTTTAGGTTTTTCTTAAAAAGAAACATTTTGACACCAAAAGAAGCATTTCAAATCGATGAACTTTGACCTTATGATCTTCATTGATCTGACAATGATATGATTGGTGATTGAAAGCTATTCTCTCACAGTACTGAATTCCGCATTGATACTTTTCAGAGAAATCAAACGGAATGAATTCCAACAACCCATTAATTCCTCTTCAAGGTCCCTTGTTGCATGGACTTCCTTTTGAAACCCTGATTCACCGTTGTAAAGCACAGCTGTTGTCCCCTTGCCTTTTTCATCTTCCCAATAGAATGCTATGGAAACGGCTCTGCTATAAATTTGAGACTTCAATTCAGTTGTATCCTTGATGTTCAGGCCCTCGTAAGAATTCAGGTATGCATATTTAATCCCTTCCGGGGATTTGATTGATCTAAATTCGATTTTTATAGTTGCAAAAACATTGCCTTCATAATGTGTTTCAATAAGTTCCTCCCGACAATATGTTTCAAAATCCTTTTGTGATTTAAATTTCTTCCGATCGGCGAAT